>CAMWRN010000001.1 GCA_947176675.1 uncultured Clostridia bacterium
TGTCAATACGGGATAGGTTTTAATTAGCTTTTTCGGAAAAAAATTTTATCAGCAAAGGTAAAGCTTTTCCATAAAGATATTTTTTACTTTTGCTTGATTCTTTTTTTCTTTATTTGTTTTCTGTCTCGAAAAGTTTACAAAAACACGTTCTAAAATATGGCAAAACCCTTGCAATCAATTGAAATTTATGCTATAATAATGTAGTATTTTATATTCGCTTTTCATGAACAAAAGAAAACTCAAAACGGGTCATCCCGTCCGTCTAAAAGGGGCAGATAAAAAAATGAAATCCTTTGTCGAAGTATTTGATAAGGTGCAGGAATACTGCATGGAAAAAATAGAACGCGGCGAGCTTACCGACGTTGCTTACCGCTTATGGATCAAATCCCTGATCCCTGTTAAGCTGGACGGCGATGTTGCCTGTTTCTCCGTTCCCTCCGAATTTCAGGCTAACATTATTACAAAAAATTATACCGGTATCCTTAAAGAAGCTCTTGCGGGCGTTCTGGGATTCGACGTTAATCTGAACATAACTGCGGACGATTCCGCTGCCGAAGAGGACGACGACCCAAACAAGCGCCGCATTGAGCTCGAAGAGTCTTTTTCCAACGCCGAATACGACTATACCTTCGACACCTTTATCGTGGGACGTTCAAACGAATTTGCCTACGCAGCCTGCACCTCCGTTGCAAAAGAACCGGGAAGCACTTACAATCCATTGTTTATACACGGCCCGTCGGGACTTGGCAAGACCCATCTTATGACTGCCATAAGCAACGAGATAAAGCGTCTTAATCCGTCCATGAACATCATTTACGTTACGGGAGAGACCTTCACAAACGAGCTTATCGACGCTATCAAACAGAAAAAGGATACAAGCGAATTCCATAAAAAATACCGCGGAGCTGATATTCTTCTCCTTGACGACGTTCAGTTCATCGCGGGAAAGGATTCGACCCAGGAAGAATTTTTCCACACCTTTAACGAGCTTCACAAGATAGGCAAGCAGATAGTGCTGACTTCCGACCGACCGCCAAAAGACATCAAAACTCTGGAGGACCGTATCCGCACACGCTTTGAGTGGGGACTTATTGCCGATATTTCAATACCGGATTTTGAAACGAGAGTTGCTATTATCCGCCGGAAAGCCGAGCTTCTAAATCTTCAGCTTCCCGACGACGTTGCCGAATACATAGCCAACAAGCTGAAAACCAATATCAGACAGCTTGAAGGCTGTGTGAAAAAGCTTAAAGCAGGTCAGCACCTTGTAGGTACTCCGCCTACAATGGCTCAGGCAAGGCTTGCGGTAATGGAGATACTTTCCGAGGAAAACTCCGCTCCCATCACCTTTGACAGAATACTGAACGAGGTTGGAAGCGTTTACGGCGTTACTGCCGAGGATATTATTTCCAAAAAGCGAAGCGCACAAATATCCATTGCCAGAAAGGTAAGCTGCTATGTGCTGAAATCGGTTACGGATATGTCCTACAAGTCCATAGGAATGGAGCTCGGTGCGCGGGATCACAGCACCATAATTTATTACTGCGACGACATTGAAAAGCTTATGAAAAAGGATTCCCACGCGCGGGAAATGATAGAGGACATCATAAACAATATCAGAAGCAATTAGCTTTCAACATTTTAAACTTTACACCGCAAAAGTGTCTGCCGTCCAACGTAAAAGCTTGGTTTGAAATGTAAAGTAAAAATTACAGTCTGTTTTAAACTAAGTTTTCCACAGGGTGTTGAAAACATTGTGGAAAACTGCAAACTGCCTTTTTATACTGTGTAAATCCGTTACATTACTTTTTGTATAAAGTTGTTTTCAACATTTTGTTGATCCGCGAAGATTTCCACAAAATTTTCAAGATTTTTTCAACTAACGGGACAAGTATTCCACCCGGCTTCAACATGGCAGAAAATGTATTCACTTTTCAACAAGTTTTCATTTTTCCGGTGTAGAATTTTAAAACAAAGCACAGAAAAGAAGAAAACGGGTTTCCAACATTTCCAACGCCCCTAATACTACTGCTGTTTTATTTATTATCTTATCTTAAGAAAAGGACAAAAATCTCAGCAGAAGAAAAAAACTATGTGTAAAAAAATTCTCCGGTCCTTCAAGGCTGCGAGTTTCCAAATGGCAGAGTCCTTTGGTCTCTCCCCGCAGGGAGCAAAATCCTCTTTCGTGCTGTAACTTTGCCCATACAAAATTTAAGACAATTCAAAGAAAGGAATGTGAACCGTAAAATGAAGTTCATATGCAAACAAGCTGAAATAAACGAGGCTCTGGCAAACGTTTCGAGAGCAGTTCCTCCGAAATCAACCATCTCCGCTCTGGAAGGCGTAAAGCTGTATCTTAACAGAAATATCCTCGAGCTGACGGGTTACGATCTTGAACTTGGTATCCAGACAAAAATAGAAGTGCAGTCCGAAGACGTGGGAGAGTGTATCCTCAACAGCAGACTCTTTAACGAGATAATAAGGAAAATGCCCTCCGAGACCATTGAGGTAGAAGTAGACGGAAATCTTACTACTACTATCCGCGGCTCCAACGCCGAGTACAAGATTCTTGCAATGCCTGCGGACGAATACCCCTCAATTCCCGATCACGATACCGGGGATAACTTTACAGTCCGTCAGCCTATGCTGAAAAATATGATAAACGAAACTATTTTTGCGGTCGCCGTTGCGGACAACAAGCCTATCCTTATGGGCGAGCTTTTTGATATTATGGATCATAACTTTAACCTTGTGGCTATAGACGGCTACCGTCTTGCAGTGCGTTCCGAAAATATCGAATCGGATAATCACTACAATTTTGTCGTAAAGGCAAAGGCTTTGTCGGAAGTAGCCAAGCTTCTCAAGGATGACGAAAACGAAAGCGTTACGATGCATGTTTCCAAAAAGCATATTACTTTTGAAATAGGCAAGTATATGGTTCTTTCAAGACTGTTGGAGGGCGAATTCCATAACTACAAGGGTTCTATACCCGAAAAGCACAGCACAGAGATAGTGATAAACGCAAGAGAGCTTATAGCTTGTCTGGACAGATGTATGCTTCTTATAAACGAAAAAGCAAAAGCTCCCGTTAAGTGCCTGTTTAAGGATGGTAAAGTCAAGATATCCTGCTCTTCCGTTTTAGGCAAGCTCAATGACGAAATGGAGGCGGATATGTCAGGTCCTTCCGTTGAAATAGGCTTTAACTGCCGGTATCTTCTGGAAGCCCTTAAAGCTTCCGAGTCTGACAAGGTAAGGCTTCAGCTCAACGGCGGACTTTCTCCCATGAAAATAGTTCCTATGGAGGGAAGCGCTTATACGTTCCTTGTTCTCCCAATGAGACTGAAATCAGAATAGCGGGGAGCCTCCACAGTTCTTTATACGAAAAAGAGAGGTAAAATAAATTGGACGAAAAAGTAAAGATCACCACTGAGTTTATTAAGCTTGACCAGCTTCTGAAATTTGCCGGAGCAGCCGCTATAGGCTCGGAAGCCAAGGAGCTTGTCCTTGACGGAAAGGTCATGGTAAACGGCGAGATATGCACCATGCGCGGAAAAAAAATACGAAGCGGCGATACCGTAACGGTAAACGGTCAGGATATCACCGTCGAATAATTACTTCAGTAAAGGATCGAAAATGTGGTTATTAACCGTGTTACAGCCGACGGGTACAAAAATCTCGAGGGAATAGATATCGAGCTTGACCCGAAAATGAACATAATCTGCGGCGAGAACGCCCAAGGGAAAACCAATCTCGTTGAAGCTGTCTGGCTTTGCTCCGGCTGCCGTTCCTTTCGGGGAACGCGGGACAAAGACTTTATCGGATTTGTCAAGGATGCTGCAAAGGTCGGTATGGATTTTACCGATTCGGTGAGAAAGCAGCGGATAGAATTTGAGGTAAGGCGGGGTTCGGTAAAGGATAAGATTGTAACCCTCAACGGCGTAAAGCTTCCGCTTTTGTCAAAGCTTTTCGGCTGCTTCAGATGCGTGGTATTTACTCCCGAAGATCTTAACCTGATAAAAGGTTCTCCCGACAACCGCAGAAGCTTTGCGGATCTTTCCATTGCACAGATCAAACCCTCTTACGTCAGCGCTCTTAATAAATACAACATGATACTTGCTCAGAGAAACGCAGCGTTAAAGTCCGTGGGTCGTGACGGTTCGGGCGCGGAGTTTCTTGATGTATGGAATGAACAGCTTATTAAGGCAGGGACTTATATTTCTGTTTTAAGATACGCTTTTTGTATAACTTTGAATAATTATACCAAACCTCTCTATAGTTCGATAACAAACGGAATTGAGGATATGGATATATATTATCAGTCTACTGTTTTTGAAAAGTTTGACGGACGTTTGAACAACACAGAAGAGCTCGAAGATGAATATGCGGAAAAGCTTAAAGCTTCTGCGGAAAACGATCTCAGGGCAGGCTTCACGACGGTGGGAGTTCACCGCGACGATATAGGAGCTTATATTAACGGTCTTTCCGTTCGGGAATTCGGTTCTCAGGGACAGGCGAGATCGGCAGCCTTGGCAATGAAGCTTGCTCACGCAAAGATACTGAAAGCGGAACAGGGAGAATATCCGGTAATGCTTCTTGACGACGTTCTGTCCGAGCTTGACGAAAAAAGACGAAGGTTCATTCTGAACAACATCGAGGATATGCAGGTCATAATAACCTGCTGTGATGAGAAGTCAGTGACCGATATGGCAAGCGGAAAAATATTCAGAATGGAAAAGGGCAGAACTGATATTTTCGATAACTAATAAATTACTAAAGATAAGGCAGGCGGTAAAATGTATCTTCATCTCGGCGAGGATACCGCGGTCAGAGCGGACGGTATCATAGGTATTTTTGATATTGAAAATACTTCTGTAAGCAAGCATACAAAAGAGTTTCTTGCCGCCGCGGGAAAAAGCGGACAGGTAAAAAATGTAAGCTACGATATGCCGAAGTCGTTTATTGTCTGCTCGGAAAAAGGCGTTAAGACGGTTTATATTTCGCCTATTTCGGCGGCTACACTGAAAAAGCGCGGTAAGGCGGGATTTCCGTCGGCAAGGTATTGAATTTTTTATACTTAATTTTATTTTATAGACACGGCGCAATATTGTTTGGAGGTAAAACAATGTCTGATATCCTTAACGAAACTCAAAGCTACGACGAAAATCAAATACAGGTTCTGGAGGGTCTGGAAGCTGTTAGGAAACGCCCCGGAATGTATATCGGTTCCACAGGTCCGAAAGGTTTGCATCACCTTGTTTACGAGATCGTGGACAACGCTATCGACGAGGCTTTGGCAGGATACTGCTCGCAGATAACAGTTGATATTCTGGAAGGAGACGTTATTCGCGTTTCCGACAACGGAAGAGGTATTCCTACCGGTATCCACCCCAAGGAAGGCATCTCTGCGGCTACGGTTGTTTATACCATTCTCCATGCGGGCGGAAAGTTCGGCGGAGGCGGTTATAAGGTTGCGGGAGGTCTCCACGGCGTCGGAGCGTCTGTTGTAAACGCTCTTTCCGAATGGCTGGAGCTTACTGTTAAGGACGGTAAAAATGTACACTTTCAGCGTTTCCATAACGGCGGTCAGTATGACGAGCCTATGAAGATCACCGGTGAGACAACCGAAACGGGTACTACAGTAATGTTTAAAGCTGATCCGTCAATATTTGAAGAAACTACGGTTTACGACTATGAAGTGCTTTTGAAAAGACTTCGTGAGCAAGCCTTTCTAAACGCCGGAGTAAAGATAGTTTTCTCCGATATGAGAAATCCTGCCGAGCCTGTTTCCGAGACGCTTCACTATGAGGGCGGTATCAGGCAGTTCGTCGAGCATATCCACAAGACCAGAGGTCTTGAGCCTTTAGCCGAGGAAGTAATTTATGTCAGCGGAGTTCATGGGGATTCCACTGCGGAAGTAGCTCTTATGTACAACGACAGCTACAACGAGCTTATCTTGTCCTTTGCAAACAATATTCATACCATTGACGGCGGTACTCACGAGAACGGCTTTAAGAATGCGCTGACTAAGGTTATAAACGATTACGGAAAAAAATTCAATCTTCTTAAAGACGGCGATAAGCTTTTGGGCGACGACGTTCGTGAGGGTATTACGGCGATTGTTTCCGTAAAGCTTACCGACTGCGAATTTGAGGGACAGACCAAGGGCAGACTTGGCAATCCCGAAGTGCGTCCTTTTGTGGAAAGCATGGTTTGCGAAAAGCTTATGTGCTACCTTGAGGAAAATCCTGCTGTGGCACGCTCTATATTTGACAAGTCTCAGGCTGCGCAGCGTGCGAGAGAAGCCGCTAAAAAAGCCCGTGAAACAGCACGCCGCAAGTCGGCTATGGAATCCGCTTCTCTTCCCGGAAAGCTTTCGGACTGTTCCGAAAAGGACGTTCAGTATACCGAGATCTATATCGTCGAGGGAGACTCTGCGGGAGGCTCCGCAAAGCAGGGCAGAGACAGGCGTTATCAGGCTATCCTGCCGCTTTGGGGAAAAATGCTCAACGTTGAAAAAGCACGCATCGACAAGGTTTACGGCAATGAAAAGCTTATGCCGGTGGTGACGGCTTTGGGTACCTCTATCGGCGAGGATTTTGACATTAGTAAGCTTCGTTACGGTAAAGTAATAATAATGGCGGATGCCGATGTTGACGGCTGCCATATCAGAACACTTCTGCTGACTTTCTTTTTCAGATTCATGCGTCCGCTTATCACAAACGGAAATGTTTATATCGCACAGCCTCCGCTTTTTAAGGTAAGCAAAGGCTCAAAGCAGGTGAGATACGCTTATTCCGATGATGAAAGAGATAAATATATCTCCGAGCTTAAAGGCAATAACGAGAATGCCAAAATAGACGTTCAGCGCTATAAGGGTCTCGGTGAGATGGATCCCGAACAGCTTTGGGAGACAACTATGGATCCGGAAACAAGAACCATGCTCAGAGTTACTATGGAGGACGCTGTAAAGGCGGACGAGATTTTCACAATCCTTATGGGCGACAAGGTATTGCCGCGGCGTGAGTTTATCGAGAAAAACGCTAAGTATGTGGAATCACTTGATGTATAAAATTGACAAAATTTTAGAGGGCCGGAAAATCAGTCCCTAACATATATTGAAAGGAAACGCTATGGGAATATTAAACGAAATGTTCGGAGACGGCGACAGCGGACAGCTTTCCGCTCCCGAAGGAGAGCTTCTTGCAGAGGGAGAGTACGAGAGCAATGCCGAAGAGATACTGAAAGGCTATAAGGTCTATCAGAAAAAATATGTATTCAGATCGCTGATATGGAAAATTCTTTTAGTTCTTTTGGCGATGACCTCTTCGGTGATGATGATAATGACCTCCGAAGATCCGGTTATGCCTGCAATGTGCCTTATGATAAGCATTGCTGTGGGAATATGGTTTATAAGTACTCCTGTATCTAACAGAAAAAAGCTTATGAGGGGTCTTGACTCCATGGAAGGGACACTCTATAAGGCTGAATTTTTTACCGATAAAATAAAGATTTCCACGTGTGTTGATGATAATGTGGAAAACGAAAATATTCCGGAAGAATCAGAACAAACTGAACAAACCGAACAGTCGGAAGCAGATATGGCTCTTGACGGAGAAAAAGAGGAAATCCCTGCAACGGTTATTCACTTGGATTCTCCGATAGTCGATCTTATTGACAAGGAAGATATGTTTATTCTTGTGGTGAAAAAATCGTATGTATTTATTATTCCGAAAAAAGCCTTTGGCAGTGAAGAATGTCAAAAGGTTCGTGAAAAGCTTTCGGTTATAATGGGAATAAGATACAAGCTTTAAGTTTTTCAAGTACGGTATTCAGTATTACAGTTACAGTAAACAAAAATTTAGCAGATCAGCTAAAGTCAGGAGTTGTTAATTTTGTATAACGACGAAAATTCAAAGGTAATTCAGGTCGATATCGAAAACGAAATGAAAAAATCGTTTCTGGAATATTCAATGTCGGTAATTGTTGCAAGAGCTTTGCCCGACGTTCGAGACGGTCTGAAGCCAGTTCACAGGCGTATCATCTACACCATGAACGACGCGGGAAACACTGCCGAAAAGCCTTACCGAAAGTGCGCCTACACTGTCGGCGAGGTTCTTGGTAAATATCACCCCCACGGAGACGCTTCGGTTTACGACGCTCTTGTGCGCCTTGCTCAGCCGTTTTCTTTAAGGTATCCGCTTGTTGACGGTCACGGAAACTTCGGTTCTATGGACGGAGATCCTCCGGCAGCTTACCGTTATACCGAGGCAAGAATGGCTAAAATGGCAGGAGAAATGCTTGCGGACATCGGCAAGGACACGATACCTTATCAGTCAAACTATGACGATACTCACAAAGAACCCGAAGTTCTGCCGTCAAGGTTTCCCAACGTTTTGGTAAACGGTTCGGTTGGTATTGCCGTAGGTATGGCTACCAATATCCCACCGCATAACCTTAACGAGGCTGTAGGCGCTATTCAGTCCATGATAAAAAATCCCGACATAACAGTTGAGGAGCTTATGGAGCATGTCAAGGGACCCGATTTCCCCACAGGCGGTATTATTATGGGACGGGCAGGTATCCGTTCAGCATACGCTACGGGAAAGGGAAAGATAACTCTCCGCGCACGTGCCGAGATAGAGGAAATAAAAGGCAGACAGTGTATTATTGTTACGGAAATTCCTTACATGGTAAACAAGGCTACTCTTGTGGAAAGAATAGCTTTTCTTGCAAAGGAAAAGCGTGTTGACGGAATCCACTTTGTCCGCGACGAATCGGATAAAGAGCATGCGGTAAGAATTGTTGTGGAGCTTAAAAAGGACGCTGTTCCGCAGATAGTTCTCAACAAACTTTACGCTTATACCGACCTCCAGAATACAGTCGGAGTAAATATGTTGGCCCTTGTACGCGGCGAGCCTAAGGTTCTGACTTTAAAGCAGATGCTTCATGAGTATATCGAATTTCAGGTTGAGGTTATCCGCCGCCGAACCGAGTTCGACCTCCGCAAGGCAAAGGAGCGCGCTCACATTTTAGAGGGCTTGATGATAGCGGTGGACAACATTGAGGAAGTTGTTAAGATATGCCGTACATCAAAGGACGCTGCGGAAATAAAATCCCGCCTTATTGAGCGGTTCGGTATCAGCGAGGCTCAGGCGGACGCTATAGCTCAGATGAGACTTGTTCAGCTCTCAGGTCTGGAACGTCAGAAGCTTGAGGAAGAGCTTGCGGCTCTTCATGAAAAGATAAAGGAATTCACCGAGATACTTGCAAGTCATGAAAAAATGATGGGAATTGTTTCGGACGAGCTTGAAATCATCAAAAACAAATTCGGCGACGCGAGAAGAACTTCTATAGAAAACATTACCGGAGAAGTGGACGTTGAGGATCTTATTCCCGAAGAAAACTGCGTTGTTACCTATACCAATATCGGCTATATCAAACGTCAGCCCGTAAGCGTCTATAAAATTCAGAATCGCGGCGGCAAGGGTGTTTCGGGTATGAAACAGCGCGAAGAAGATTACGTTGAGGAAATGTTTATCAGTTCCACTCACGATAACGTGCTGTTCATTACCAACAAGGGAAATATGTACAAGCTGAAATGCTTTGAGATTCCCGAGGGATCGAAGCAGTCCAGAGGTCTTAACATTGTCAATATGCTTCCTCTCGGCGAGGGTGAAAAGCTTGCGGCAATGATAAAGACCGAGGACTTTAACGAGGGTAAGTACCTTATTATGGTAACGAAAAACGGTAAGATCAAACGTACCTCCTTGAACGCCTATAAGAACGTCCGCAAAAATGGTCTTATTGCGATAGGTCTTGACGAGGGCGACGAGATAGCGGGAGTTCGTCTTACCGACGGAAACGCTCAGGTGATAGTTGCAACAAAAATGGGTATGGCTATCAGGATCGAGGAGAAAAATATCCGCGCTATGTCCCGTTCTGCTCATGGTGTAAAGGCTATTAAGCTTCGCAGCGGCGACAGTGTTGTTTCCATTGCAAGAGTCCGTGAGGGAGCGTCTGTCCTTACCGTTACCGACAAGGGCAACGGCAGACGTGTAGAGCTGGACTCATACCGTATCCAAAACAGAGGCGGCTTCGGACTGCTTAACTATAAGACCTCTGAGGAAAAGGGTTATGTCTGCGGTATAAAGGTAGTCGACGAAGAGGATGATATCATTATGATATCAAGCGACGGTGTAATAATCCGTATCCGCGCAAAGGATATACGCGTTATGGGACGTTACGCAACCGGAGTTCGTTTGATGAGAGTTTCGGGAGATGTTAAGGTTGTCTCGTTCACAAGAGCGGAGCACGATGACGAAGCCGAAACTGCCGTTGTTGAAGAACCTTCCGCAGAGGAGCTTGAAGCCGAGATGGCAGAAGCTGCAAAGGCGGAATCATCCGAGGTCATAACCGATGAAGAACCCGACGACGCAGATGAAGCAGAAAAAACTGATAACGAAGAATAAAAAATATCTCCCGCCTATTAAATGGCGGGAGAATTCTTAATATTTAGAAAGGAAAAATGCGTATGAACAAGCTGTGTTCCATGCTGAAAAAGCAAGTTATGCCGAATTTTATCAACCTTGAAACAGCAATAAAAACTTATGACAGAAATGCACTTGTTTGCGGCTCCCCCGCTTGGAGGTATGTTTATCACACAATTCATTCGGCTGATAAATGGTTTTTCAACCCATTTATCTTTGATGAACCGTCTTTCCACAGGGACGGCATGGATAATCCCGACAACCCATGCGATATTATTCTTACTGATAATGATTTGTTGGAATACCTTGAAAAAGTCCGCGACAAAACTTTGGACTATATTGATTCCCTTACTGATGAAATGCTGCTTGAATGTCCAGAAAATTGTACCTACGCACGGTTTGAGCTTGCACTTATGCAGTTCAGACATATCTCTCTGCATATTGGTATGCTGAACGCTCTTACTATTGAAAGGACCGGGAGATTTCCTCTGACTGTAGGCGCGAACGGATATGACAGACTGAAAAACGGGCTTTTTGACGAATGAGGATATATCTTTACTTGATTTCTGCACGAAATATCCAAAATTTTCGGAAAACCGTTGACAAGCGGTAAAGCGGGTGTTATAATAATATGGTATCCTCGTCCGCGGAAGGTCGTGGACGTAATCCAAGAGGAGGTGTTTTAAAATGGCTAAAATCAGTGAAGCTTATGAGACCATGGCGGTTTACAGCCTGAAAAACGGTGAGGACGGCGTTAAGGCTCTTAACGACAAGTTCAAGGCGCTTATCGAGGCTAACGGTACTATGGAATCCGTTGACGAATGGGGCAAGAGAAAGCTTGCTTACGAGATCGACGATCAGGCAGAGGGCTACTATGTGCTTTACACATTTACAAGCAAGCCCGATTTCCCCGCTGAGCTCGACCGTGTATTCAAGATCACGGACGGCGTTATGCGTTCGCTTACCACAGTAAGATAACGCGGAAAGGGTGTCACTTTATGTTGAATAAAGTTATTATCATGGGCAGACTTACTGCCGACCCCGAACTCAGACAGACTCCTTCGGGAGTCTCCAGTTGTCAGATCACCGTTGCTGTGGACAGAAATTACACTCCGCAGGGCGGCGAAAGACAAACGGATTTTATCACCGTTATCGCTTGGCGGCAGACTGCTGAGTTTATTTCCAGATATTTTGCCAAGGGAAGAATGATCATTGTTGAGGGCGGTCTCAGAACCAGAACCTATGACGATAAGCGTTATCCCGATGTGCGTCACTATGTTACCGAAGTTCAGGCTGAAAATGTCATGTTCGGTGAAACAAAGGCTGCGGCGCAGGCTAACGGAAATTACGCTCCCCAGCAGTTTGCTCAGCCACAGTACAGTCAGCCTGCTCCCGCTCAGAGCGCGCCTCAGTACGCTCCGCAGCCTTCTCAGCAAAACGCTCCCGCAGTCTCTTTCGGAGATTTGGGCGACTTTGAGGAAGTTATCGGAGACGGCGACTTACCGTTTTAAACACATAATTTTTGTGTGTTTATGCTTAAACCGTGTTTAATTAAGGAGGTTTCACTATGGAAAAGGATAGAGAAAGAGCTCCCCGCGGCGCAAAGAGAACCCGTAAAAAGGTTTGTATGTTCTGCGCTGACAGGGTTGAGAAAATCGACTATAAGGACGTTGCAAGACTCAAGAAGTGCATGACTGAAAGATCAAAGATTCTTCCCAGAAGAGTAACAGGTACTTGCGCTTATCATCAGAGAGAGCTTACTTCCGCGATCAAACGTGCAAGATATATTGCGCTTATTCCTTACGTTTCCGACTGATTCGGGATAATATTGAATTCATATAAGAGTCGCATTGCGGCTCTTATTTTTTATTAGGGAATTTTTTTAGTTATCGAATTCTTCGTATGTTGTGTTTGAAATGTTGTTTCCCAAATAAAATTAAAAAATTTTCTCAAAAACCCTTGACAAACCCAAAATGCGGTGTATAATATAATTAGCACTCAAAGAAAAAGAGTGCTAACACATGATCGGGTCAAGTGCTAATATCCGTAACACCCGCCGATTTTTTTCAAGGAAGTGATAGTTCTGCTGGATGAAAGAAAACGCCGTATTCTTGCTGCGGTCGTTGACGCGTATATCCTCACGGGCGAACCGGTCGGTTCAAAGGCGATTGCCGCTCTGCCGGATATCAGGGTCTCCCCCGCTACGATAAGAAATGATATGGCAATGCTTGAACAGCTCGGCTACCTTGAACAGCCTCATACCTCGGCGGGACGTATCCCTACCTACAGCGGCTACCGTCTTTACATCGACGAGCTTATGAGCGAAAAGACCTTGTCTGAGGAAGAAAAGATTCTCCTTGACAACTGTCTGGACGTTGACGTTCCCACGGCGGACGCTCTTATTGAAAGCGCGTCAAAGGCTCTCGCCGAGCTTACCCACTGTGCTACGGTGGTGAAAAATGTTGCTCCGAAATTTTCAGTCATTACCAAAGTGGAGCTTATTCCTACGGGCAGACGTATGTACGTGCTGCTGATGGTGACGTCCTCGGGAAACATTAAAAATAAGGTATGCCGACTGGAATTCGATCTTACTAATGAGCAGATCGAGTTTTTCAGCCGTTATATGGCTGAAAATCTGCAGGGTGTTACCATTGAGGATCTGGACGGAGACACAATAGACCGTCTTGTGTCCGCTATGGGAGCTTACATGGTTACTCTTGCTCCCCTTTTGCAGGGTGTGTGTGAACTTGCGGAGGGTTTCAAGGATAACGAAATAAAGCTCCAGGGCGAGAAAAATCTTCTGGCGAGACAGGATATAAATTCCGACCAGATCGTGAAATTTTTCGAGAACAAGAACAAAGTTGTGAAAAATATGCTTGACGACAGCTTTGGCGACTTGCAGGTGCTGTTCGGAGAGGACGGCGGTTTCATTATCGAAAATTCCAGCATGATCGTCTCGAAGATCAAAAAAGACGGCAAAACTGCCGGTTCGCTGGGCGTTATAGGTCCGATGAGGCTGGATTACGCGAAAATTATTCCGTATATTGAATACCTCACCGACAGGATAACCGACATAATTTCGGACGATAATGAAGATGATGAGAATAATTAAAGCATAAGTACAGAGAAAGGAGCTTCCCGAATAATGATAGGCGAGGAAAAGGACAGCTTGAATACAGAGGATACCCCAAAAGAAACAGAGGTCTCTGAAGCTGCTGAAGAAACGGCAGAGGGAGAGGATACTTCTGGCGGTAAAATTTCAGAAGCAGATGGAGATACAACAGCTGCTCTTGAAGCTAAGATAAAAGCTTTGGAGGACGCCGCTGCTGCCGACAAGGACAAATATCTGCGGCTTCTTGCGGAATATGACAATTTCCGCAAGCGTTCTGTAAAGGAACGGCTTGACGCTTCTGCGGACGCTACTGCAAAGGCTGCGCTGGAAGTAATTTCCGTTATAGATAACTTCGAGCGGGCAATGGCTGCTGAGTGTTCCGATGAGGGCTACAAAAAAGGTGTTGAAATGATCTACGGACAGTTCACCGCGGTGATAAAAAAGCTGGGAGTTGAAGAAATAGACGCTCTCGGCAAGGAATTTGATCCAAATCTCCACAATGCTGTAAGTCAGGTGGAGGACGAGAATTTCGGCGAGAACACTGTGTCTCAGGTTTACCAGAAAGGCTACAAGCTGGGCGACAAGGTAATCAGATGCGCTATGGTCGTTGTTGCAAATCCGTAACGGAAAACCTGTTCCCTAAAATAAAAATACATTCCAATTTGATAATTGAAAAAAGAAAGGTTGATTTTTATGGCAAAAATTATAGGTATCGACTTAGGTACAACAAACTCCTGCGTAGCCGTTGTTGAGGGCGGAAACGCGACCGTTATCACCAACGCCGAGGGCGGCAGAACGACTCCCTCCGTTGTGGGCTTTACAAAAACAGGCGAGCGTCTTGTAGGTCAGGTTGCCAAGAACCAGGCTGTTACAAATGCCGGAAGAACAGTTGCTTCCATAAAGAGACATATGGGCAGCGATTACAAAGTTGACATCGATGGCAAGAAGTACACTCCTCAAGAGGTTTCCGCTATGATTCTCCAGAAGCTGAAAGCCGACGCTGAGGCTTATCTCCACGACACAGTTACCGAAGCGGTAATTACAGTTCCCGCATACTTCACCGACGCTCAGAGACAGGCTACAAAAGACGCGGGACAGATCGCTGGTCTTACGGTAAGACGTATCATCAATGAACCTACGGCTGCGGCTCTTTCCTACGGTATCGACAAGGAAGAGGATCAGACCATTATGGTTTACGACCTTGGCGGCGGTACGTTCGATGTTTCCATTATCGAAATGGGAGACGGCGTTACAGAGGTTCTTGCAACAGCTGGTAACAACCGTCTGGGCGGCGATGACTTTGACCAGCGTATCATCAACTGGATGATCGACGAGTTCAAGAAGTCCGACGGAATTGATCTTTCCGGCGACAAGCTTGCAATGCAGAGACTCAAGGACGAGGCAGAAAAGGCTAAGATCACACTTTCCGCAACTCCCTCTGCTTCGATCTCTATTCCTTATATTACTGCGGACGCGACAGGTCCTAAGCATCTGAGCATGGAGCTTTCGCAGGCTAAGTTCAACGAGCTTACAAGCGATCTTGTACAGTCCACAATGGGTCCCGTTAAGCAGGCTCTTTCCGATGCTGGTCTGAATCCCTCCGATATCAAGAAAGTTCTTATGGTAGGCGGTTCGTCCAGAATTCCTGCTGTTCAGGACGCTGTAAAGAGCTTCATGGGTATGGATCCCTTTAAGGGAATTAACCCTGACGAGTGTGTTGCTCTCGGCGCGGCATATCAGGGCGGTATCCTTTCCGGCGACGTTGACAAAGAAAACGCTGTACTGCTTCTCGACGTTACTCCCCTTTCTCTCGGTATTGAGACTGCGGGCGGCGTATGCACAAGAATGATCGAAAGAAACACCACAATTCCTACGAAGAAATCACAGGTGTTCTCCACATATGCGGACAATCAGACTGCCGTTGATATCAACGTTCTTCAGGGCGAACGTGAATTTGCCAAGGACAACAAGCAGCTGGGCGTGTTCCGTCTTGACGGTATCGCTCCCGCTCCCAGAGGCGTACCTCAGATCGAGGTAACGTTCGATATTGATGCAAACGGTATTGTAAATGTTTCCGCAAAGGATTTGGGCACAGGCAAGGAACAGAAAATCTCTATTACAGCTTCCACAAATATGTCCAAGGACGATATTCAGAAAGCTGTTGACGAGGCTGCAAAATACGCCGATGAAGACAAGAAGCGCAAGGAAGCCGTTGATGCAAAGAATGCGGGCGAGAACATGGTATTCCAGTGTGAAAAGGCTCTCACCGATTTCGGCGACAAGGTTTCCGAAGAGGAAAAGGCTAATATTCAGTCCAAGATCGACGCTCTCAAGGCTGCCAATGCAACCGACAATACCGATGATATAAAGGCTAAGACCGAGGAGCTTCAGAAGGCTTTCTACGAGGTTTCTCAGAAAGTATATCAGGCTGCCGGAGCACAGGCTCAGCAGGACGGTGCTGCTGACATGGGCGGTGAAGCTTCCGGCAATAATGACGGCGGCAATGACGGTGCGGACTTTGTTGACGCTGATTTCACAGAGAAGTAAGCTTTGCAAATAACGGCATGAGGGCGGAATTTTTCCGCCCGAAAGCTGTTTTAAGACATATTCACATTGTAAATAAATGCGGGACAGTAACCTGTTCCCTACAATAAATATACATCAAGTCACACGAAAGGAAATGCCCATATGGCTGATAAAAGAGATTATTACGAAGTTCTGGGACTTCAGAAAGGGGCTTCAGAGGACGAACTGAAGCAGGCGTTCAGAAAGCTGTCAAGAAAATATCACCCCGACTTCAACCCCGATAACAAGGAGGCCGAGGAAAAATTCAAGGAGGTTAACGAGGCTTACGAGGTATTGTCAGATCCCGAAAAGCGTTCCCGCTACGATCAGTTCGGTCACGCGGGCGTAGACCCATCCTACGGCGGCGGCGGATACGGCGGAGGTTTTTCCGGCGGCTTCGGGGACATGGGCGATATCAGCGATATTTTCTCCAGCTTTTTCGGAAGCGGCTTCGGAGGCAGCAGAAGCAATCCCAATGCTCCCAGACGCGGTCAGGACATTCAGAAAAGCGTTGTCATCAGCTTCATGGAGGCCTGCAAAGGCACAAGTACGGATATTCATATTTCCAGAATGGAGAAATGTCCCGATTGTAACGGTTCGGGCGCGGCGGCGGGTTCGTCAGCGGACACCTGTCCCGACTGTCACGGTACGGGTCAGGTCAAGGTCACCCAGCGTACGCCTTTCGGCATGATATCCTCACAGAAGCCCTGCTCAAAGTGCGGCGGAAAGGGTACTATTATAAAAAATCCCTGCTCAAAATGTCACGGCAACGGTCGTGTCAGCGTTGAGAAAACTATCACGATTTCGATTCCCGCTGGTATTGACGACGGTCAGACTATCCGCAGCTCGGGTCAGGGTCACGGAGGAATAAACGGCGGTCCTGCCGGTGATCTGCTTACCACGGTTACAGTTCGTCCCGACGCTATCTTTGAGAGGGACGGGTACGATGTTCACACCGAAATGCCCATAACCTTTGTTCAGGCGGCATTGGGTGCGGAGGTGGAAGTCCCTACTATCGACGGAACGGTTTCCTATACCATTCCAGAAGGTACTCAGCCGGGAACGGTTTTCCGCTTCAAGGGCAAGGGCATCAAGAAGCTGAACCGCAGCGACAGAGGCAATCAGTTTGTTCATGTTACGATTGAAGTCCCGGGCAATCTTACCAAGAAGCAAAAGGATCTGCTCAGGGAATTTGACGGATCTTTGGATGACAGCAAGAACTACAAAAAGCGTAACAGCTTTTTTGATAAGATCAAGCAGGCGTTTGAAAAATAAGCGGGGAACCCCCGCGGGCTGAGTCACCCCCACTGTAAAATATTCTGACTATTTATTTTGGCAATGCCCCCTCAAGGGGGCGGGATACTCGTACTACAGAATTATACTCCGCTAAATCAAAATTTACAGCTTCTCAAATTTTTTGTAAAATTTTTCTTTCCGTGAAAAATTCTGCTGTTCTGAGTTGTATTCATTATATAAGGACGTTAGCAAACTTTTGAAAGGATTGATCTTTATGAAAATGAGTAAAATTTTTGCGGCAGTATCGGCAGCTGTTATGGCTATATCGGTTATCCCTGCGGCTGTGGCATCAGCAAGCGAAAAGGAGTTTGACCCGGAGAGAGACTTGACGGATACCGATTATTACGATTACTTTTATGATTACGACTCTCCCGAGCCGTTTACTGGTGTAGGCTTTTTTACTGACGATGGAAAATTTTTCTCCTCGGAATATATGGAAATATGGCAAAAGCAAATTTTTGACAAGGATTTCACCATTGAAAGCGGACAGCATCTAAGAATTAAGCCTATCGGAAACAGTCCCGACGAAATGAGCGGCGGCAGACTTGTCATAAGCGGAGGAGCTACTGCCGAAATTATTGGCAGCGTTTGCGTTGAGCGCGGCGGCGTTCTGGAGATAGAGGACGGCACACTGTTTATCCACGGTGGAAGTCTTGATAACTACGGTACTGTAAAAATTGGAAAAAATGGCAGGCTTGTTTTCCGAAACGGAAGCATGAATTCTACAGCAGCGGGAAATATTGAAAACGAGGGTAATATACTTTGCCTTGATTCCGAAAAAAACATGGACAGCATTTTCAAGTCCATTAAAAAGTATGACAGTAATTTCAATCTTTCCGACTACTCCTTCAATATCGTCGGACGCGGCGGAGGAGAGGCAGATATGACACTGAGCTATTGTATTAACGACGTGCAGACGAACTATACCTACAGGTTTACCGTTGACAGGGACAAGGAGAGAACCAAAATTATCCGCAAGCCTTATGACCTTGAAACTGTCTACAGCAATGATATAGAGAAAAATATTCTTGACCGTGTATCGGAGTTTGAAAAATCTTATGGAGGAAAACGCGGTTCCAGCGCTAATTATTACGAGAATTACGGCTACAGCTATAACTACAAAACCGGTAAGCTGGTCTATGAGGAATCATGGATAAATTATAAGGACGAGGACGGAGACTTTAGTTTTATAGTCTATGACCATGCTTACGATGAAGAGTTTTAATTGTTCCATGTGGAACAATTTGCATAATAAAAACGGACGGGATGAAACCGTCCGTTTTTATTATTTTGTTGGGATTCTGACGATATATTCAATATAGTCGTCGTCCTGAATTTTTTTTGAATCAGCGTTTATCCCAGCTGCTTTCATCATTTCGATAGCTTTATTTATGGTGTTGACGAACAACCGCACGTCCTTGAATGCTGCGCTCCGTCGCTTCATGTCGGCAAAATTCCGCTCCTTTTCAATAAGACCGTCTATGTACCGCTCGGTGTTCTCCACATTCAGCCGTCTTTCGTGAATGACCTCAATAGCGGCAAGCTGCTTTTGAGTATCTTCCAGCTTCAAAAGGGCGCGGGCATGACGTTCGGTAAGACCATACTCAGCGGCTTTTCCCTGAACGGACTTGTCCAGTTTAAGAAGTCTGAGTTTGTTCGCTATAGATGATTGAGATTTTCCAAGCTTTACAGCAGCGTCTTCCTGTGTCATTCCGTAAAAATCTATCAGCCTTGCGATAGCCTCTGCTTCGTCAAATACTGATAGGTCGCGCCGCTGGATATTTTCTATCAGAGCCATGACCGCAGAATTCCGCTCTGTCATTGTTACTGTAATGCATGGGACAAATTCCATTCCCAACAGCTTAGCCGCCCTCAGCCGCCGCTCCCCTGCCACAAGCTGAAAACGTTCCTCTACCCTGCGGACGGTCAGCGGCTGTAAAATTCCGTTTTGACTGATGCTTTGTGCCAGCCTGTCAATATCGTCAAATTCACGTCTTGGTTGGTATGGATTGGGGTCGATTTTTATCGTTTCCACCTGAATGACCTTGTTCAAAACTTTTTCTTTAACAAGAAACGGCATAAAACGCACTTCCTTTATTTTTTATCAGCGTTATTATACCATGCTTTTTTTCGGGAAAATGTCGAAAATAAAACTCGTAAATCATTTTATTAAAAAATTTCGCCAATCCCTAAAGACGACGAAATTTTTTGCATTCATATTTTTAATAACATGTCAGTCTGTCCGCAAGATCGGTAAGGTCATCCTTGCTGTAAAAATCAATGGTAAGTGTGCCCTTTTCGCCGTCCTTGGAGGTAATCTTCACCTTTTTCTGCAAATGATCTTCAAGACTGATCTGCATTTCGGTGACATAACTGATACTCGATCTTTCCTCCGCAGTTTTCGGTGTGGACGGTTTTTCTTCCGCATCTTTTTTATCCGACTTTTCTGCGGCAAGCTTCTCTATACCTCTGACGGTAATTTTTCCATCTGCCGCAAGTTTTGCAATCTCAAGCATATCCTCCTCGGAGTCCGCTGAAGCAATAGCCTTTGCCTGTCCTGCTGAAAGCTTGCCCTTTTTCAGCATTTCAACAATTTCATCGGGAAGATTAAGAAGTCTTACCGAGTTTGCAATAGCAGAACGTGATTTTCCCACCGCCTTTGAAAGCGCCTCTTGGGTCATACCGTACTCGTCCATAAGTGCCCGATATGCAGCTGCTTCTTCAACGGGATTCAGATCCTGCCGCTGAATGTTTTCGATAAGCGCGATTTGGGCAGTCTCCTCGTCGCTGAACTCCTTTATAACGACGGGGACGTCGCTCATGCCCAGCATTCTGCACGCTCTCCAGCGGCGTTCACCCGCTACTATCTGATAGCCCTCTTCCATAGGACGGACAACTATCGGCTGGATAAGCCCGTGTTGACGGATACTGTCCGCAAGCTCCGCGATGGCAGCTTCGTCAAAATACTGTCTGGGCTGTTTGCGGTTAGGTTCTATCTCTGAAATTCTCAATGTATGGGTGTCGCCGCCCTCCGCGCCGTTGTCGCCGAAAAGCGCGTCAAGACCCATTCCCAAACTTTTTTTAGCCATTTATTTCGATTGTTCCACGTGGAACAATTCGCCCTCCCTCCGTTATTATTTAGATGCTGTCAATGCCTTTTCAGCAGCCTTATGACGTTTCAGCAATTCTTCCGTAAAACTCTCATAAGCTTCCGCGCCGCGGGAGCTTTTATCATAGTACACAACAGGCTTTCCAAAGCTGGGGGCCTCGGAAATACGTACATTCCGCGGAATTACCGTTTTGAACATTTTCTTGGGAAAATGTTTTTTTACCTCACTTACGACCTGACTCGTAAGATTGAGCCGTCCGTCAAACATAGTGAAAAGTATTCCCTCAATGTCTATTGTCGGATTATATCTTTGCTTTACCAATCGTATGGACTCCACAAGCTGAGAAAGTCCCTCCATTGCGAAATATTCGCAGGTCATAGGAACAAGTACCGTATCGCAGGCGCATAGCGCATTTACAGGAATAAGCGACAGCGACGGCGGACAATCCAACAGTATGTAATCGTAGTCCTGTCTGATTGTGAGGAGCTGCATTTTCATGCGCTTCTGCATATTATCTACCTCAATAAGCTCAATGTCGGCAGCGGCAAGAGATGAGGTTGCAGGCACAAGCCACACGTTCTCAAATTCGGTTTTTATGACCGCTTCCTGGATCCTGCGCAATCCCAGTAGCGCATCATATGTCGATATGCCCACATTTTTTTTGCGGATTCCGAATCCGCTTGTAGTATTTCCCTGAGCGTCCATGTCTACACAAAGGACTTTTTTCTTTCTCTGTCCCAGACATGCCGCAAGATTAACGACGGTTGTGGATTTTCCCACGCCGCCTTTTTGATTTGCAACAGCAATAACGATCGCCATGACAGTCTTCCTTTCAGTTTCAATAGATATAATTATATCATATTTCCTGCACAATTGCAATAATATTTGTAAATAAAGATAAAAAATGTTCCACGTGGAACATTTTCAACAAGTCGCAGCAATTTGTGCAACACTGCTTGTACCGGTCGCTCCACGCGGAACAATATAAAGCTTTAAAATTACAGCGGCTTTTTGGATATCTGTCCGCCGTTACGAGGATACTTTTCTGATGTTGCAGAAAGCTTTTTCACAATTATAAGAACACGCTTGTCTCCGTTTGGAAGTTCATATTCTTTAACATCGGCGATCTCTCCGCCTAAAATTTTTACTGCATTTTCACCATCGCTGTAATTTTCGTTGGGACCTTTCATTGCGGCAAAAATTCCGCCGATCTTCACAAATGGCATACAATATTCTGCAAGCACAGGCATTGCTGCAACCGCCCTTGCCAAAGCTGCATCAAATTTTTCTCTGAAACGGTGATCATGTCCGCATTCCTCCGCTCTGGCATGAACACACTCAGCGTCTATGTTTGCAGCATTACAAGCCTCCGAAAGAAAATTCACCCGTTTGTTGAGGCTGTCCAATAGAGTAAGTTTTATATCGGGACGATATATCTTTAAAGGCAAACCCGGGAATCCCGCTCCCGTACCAACGTCTATGACCTTGCTTCCTTCCGAAAGCTTCAGGAATTTCAGCGGCAGGATACTGTCCAGAAAATGCTTGATTGTAATGCCGTCCGGGTCGGTTATCCCCGTTAAATTCATTTTCTCATTCCATTCCACAAGAGTACGCGCATATTCGTGAAGTCGCGCATACTGCTCCTCAGAAATATCAAATCCATCAGCGCAAAAAAGCTCCTTAAAATTTTTATATTCGGGTAAAATTGTCATAAATAAGCCTCCTGTTGTTATTTGCGGGCAGAAAGCCAGATTATAAGAACGCTTACGTCCGCGGGAGAAACTCCCGATATTCTGCTTGCCTGACCTATATTTTCCGGTTGAACTCGGTTAAGTTTTTCCTGTGCTTCAAGGCTCAGTCCCTTAATCTCGTTGTAATCAAACGGCTGCGGCAGTCTCTTGTTTTCAAGTTTGCGGACGTGTTCAACCTCCGCGAGCTGACGCTCGATGTAACCTTCATACTCAATCTGCAATCCTACCTGTTCCCGCACTTCGTAAGAAAGCTCATGTCTTTCCGCATCAAATGGCTTTAAATCCTCATAGGAAATCTGTGGGCGGCGGATAAGATCACTCATTTTCACGCCAGTAGAAATTTCAGCAGTACCCTTTTCTGTCAGAAGCTTGTTCAGTTCTTTTGTTGGAGACAGAGTTTTCGACTTAACGCGTGCAATTTCCTGTTTTATCTGCAATTGTTTCACGTGGAACAATTTGTATCGTTCCTCCGAAATAAGACCTATCTCATACCCCAGTGGAGTGAGTCTCTCGTCCGCATTGTCCTGCCTGAGCAAAAGTCTGTACTCGCTTCGGGAAGTCATCATGCGGTATGGGTCGAGACAACCCTTTATTACAAGATCGTCAATAAGCGTTCCAATATAGGACGATGAACGGCTGAGTGTTATTCCCTCTTCACCTTTGCAGTAACGTGCTGCATTTATTCCCGCTACAAGTCCTTGGGCGGCGGCTTCTTCGTATCCCGATGTACCGTTGAACTGTCCCGCGCCGTAAAGTCCGCGGATATTTTTGAATTCCAACGTGTGGCGCAGATCCTGCGGATTGCAGCAGTCATACTCTATCGCGTAGGCATTTCGCATGATTTCTACCCGTTCAAGACCCTTTATCGTCCGCAGAAATGCTATCTGTACATCTTCGGGCAATGATGAAGACATTCCCTGCAAATAAAATTCTTCGGTATTCAGACCCATAGGTTCAATAAAAAGCTGATGGCGGGGACGTTCCGAAAAACGCACGATTTTATCCTCAATAGACGGACAGTACCGTGGACCAACTCCCTCGATCCTGCCGGAATACATAGGCGAACGGTGGATATTCTCACGGATAACACGGTGGGTATCCTCGTTTGTGTAGGCAACATAACATGGCACGATATTTTCAAGACCTTCACGTGGCGTTTCAAATGAAAACGGCTGAATATCCCCGTCGCTATGCTGAATCTCGAGCTTGTCAAAATCAATGGAACGTCTGTGTACGCGGCTGGGCGTACCTGTTTTAAAACGACGCAGCTCAACACCAAGACTTCGCAAACTGTCTGAAAGTCCCTTTGCGGGAAGAGTACTGTCAGGACCGCTTTCGTAGGAAACGTCTCCCACATGGATAAGTCCTTTCAGATAAGTACCTGTGGCAATTATCGCGGTCTTGACCCTGTATTCTCCGCCGAGATGAGTTACAATTCCTGTAACAATACCGTCCTCGACAAGGATTTCCGTTACCTCTGCCTGTTTCACGTCAAGATTTTCCTGCATCTCGCAGATCTTTTTCATGTGATTGTGGTATTTAACTCTGTCCGCCTGAACCCGCAGACTGTGCACCGCAGGACCCTTTCCCCTGTTGAGCATACGGCTTTGGATAAAACAAGCGTCGGCGGCTTTTCCCATTTCGCCGCCGAGAGCGTCTATCTCGCGGACAAGATGTCCCTTAGCCGTTCCGCCGATAGAGGGATTGCATGGCATATTTGCAATGTTGTCCAGCGAAATGGTGAACATGACGGTTTTAGCTCCGAGCCGAGCCGCTGCAAGAGCTGCTTCGACACCCGCGTGTCCCGCACCGATCACAGCCACATCGTAGCTGTCTATATAATGACTCATTTTTATCCTCTCCAATTTATGAATATCATGTAATAGCATTGATGCTGCCGCAACATTTTGCAAAACAAAACTTGTATTCGCATTTTGCGGCAAAGTTCCACATGGAACATTTTTAATCCGTAAAATCCATAGATACCAGTTTGCTTGCCGCGCCCAGATATTTTTTCATCATGCTCTTATATTCCTCCGGATTCACATCGCCGGTACCCATTACATCGTAAGTTACCGTTGCTTCGCGGATAGTGAGCGGCAGCGGTTTCAAGCCGTTTTTCAGGTAGAATTGTCTGCGCCTTTGACGCTCCCCGTAATTGTCAGCAGAATCGTCAAGCTGCTCCAGTGCAAGAAAAAGCCGCTGTCCCGCGTAATGCTTTTTCAGCGACTGCATTGCCTTGCTCCCCAGACCTTTTCCGCGTGAGTTTTCAGAAAGCGCCAGATAAAACAGATAGGACGCTCCGCCTTCGCTTATAACATAAGCAAGACCAACCCATTTTCCATTTGAATACAAACCCCAGAAATCCACATTTTCTCTTTCCGACTTCAGTGCCATAAACCACATGGGCGCGCGCTCGTCGGCAGGAAAAGCCGTCCTGTACAAACGACTTATCTTCCTATAGTCAGGACTGAAAAAGTTTATCTTTTTAAGTGTGATTATCATTTTAATATTCCTTTCAAATTTTGACGCTTTTTACTTTCCAACGCAGAACCGCGAAAACACTTCGTCTACCACAGCTTCGGAAGCCTTTTCTCCCGTAAGCTCAAGTAAAGAATTTTCTCCGTCGTCTATCAGGATCGTTACCGCGTCAAAGGTTGCTCCGGATCTGAGCGCGCTTAAAGCCTCTTCAAAGCACTGCTTTGCTTTTGCAGCACAGCTTTTCTACATCGTAAGTTACCGTTGCTTCGCGGATAGTGAGCGGCAGCGGTTTCAAGCCGTTTTTCAGGTAGAATTGTCTGCGCCTTTGACGCTCCCCGTAATTGTCAGCAGAATCGTCAAGCTGCTCCAGTGCAAGAAAAAGCCGCTGTCCCGCGTAATGCTTTTTCAGCGACTGCATTGCCTTGCTCCCCAGACCTTTTCCGCGTGAGTTTTCAGAAAGCGCCAGATAAAACAGATAGGACGCTCCGCCTTCGCTTATAACATAAGCAAGACCAACCCATTTTCCATTTGAATACAAACCCCAGAAATCCACATTTTCTCTTTCCGACTTCAGTGCCATAAACCACATGGGCGCGCGCTCGTCGGCAGGAAAAGCCGTCCTGTACAAACGACTTATCTTCCTATAGTCAGGACTGAAAAAGTTTATCTTTTTAAGTGTGATTATCATTTTAATATTCCTTTCAAATTTTGACGCTTTTTACTTTCCAACGCAGAACCGCGAAAACACTTCGTCTACCACAGCTTCGGAAGCCTTTTCTCCCGTAAGCTCAAGTAAAGAATTTTCTCCGTCGTCTATCAGGATCGTTACCGCGTCAAAGGTTGCTCCGGATCTGAGCGCGCTTAAAGCCTCTTCAAAGCACTGCTTTGCTTTTGCAGCACAGCTTTTCTGACGTTCATTTGCAAGTATTCCCATGTCGGGAGAAAATCCTGACATTCCGTAAAGCCTTTCCACCGCAGCTGTAAGACGTTCGAGTCCCTCACCCTTTTCTGCGGAAACAGTTACGCTGTCCCTGAAGTTTTCGGAAATTTCCGAAAAGTTGAACCGCTGTTCCAAATCGGATTTGTTCAGCACTGCAATCGCGTTTCTGCTGCGGCACTTTTCTGCAAGTTCTCTGTCCTCATCGGTTATTTCACTTCCGGCATCGAAGACCGCTAATATCAGATTGGCAGTGTCGAGCTTTTTCCGCGCCCTGTCCACACCGATGCTTTCCACTCTGTCGGCTGTGTCGTGAATTCCGGCAGTGTCGGAAAGCCGCAGAACAATGTTCCTCAGCCGAACCGATTCCTCCACAACGTCCCGTGTTGTACCCGCTGTATCGGAAACAATACTTCTCTCACAGCCTGCCAAAAGATTCATCAGTGTGCTTTTTCCTACGTTGGGTCTGCCGACGATTGCGGTATCCGCGCCCTCTCTGACGATACGACCGCTTTCATAGGAGCTGAGCAGTTTGTCCAGATCGGAAATTCCCGCTTCAAGCACAGCTTCAATTTCATATTCTTCCACCGCGGGAATGTCGTCATCGGGATAATCCACCCAAGCCGCAAGAGACCCAAGCAGTTTAAGCATACCGTCGGAAACCTTTTTTATTCGGCGGAACAGCGATCCCTCACGGAGAGATTCTGCGCACCGCAAACCCGCACTTCCGTCGGCGGAAATAATGTCCATGACTGCTTCTGCCTGAGTGAGGCTCATTTTTCCGTTGAGAAATGCACGCTTTGTAAATTCTCCTGCACCGGCAGCTTCAACGCCGTTTGCGAGAATAAGCCGCAAGATCTGCTCCGTGACAAAAATCCCTCCGTGGCAGGAAATCTCAACAACGTCCTCTCCGGTGTAGGATCTGGGCGCGCGGAAAACCGTCACCAAACCGTCGTCAAGAACCTCGCTGCCGTTTACGATCTTTCCGTAAGCGCAGCTATAGCCTTCCATTTCTGAGGGAAGAATTTTGCAGGAAACGGGTTGAAAAATCTTATCCGCAGCAGAAAGAGCGTCCTCTCCCGAAATGCGTATAACAGAAATCCCCCCCTGTGCGCGGGGAGTTGAAATTGCCGCAGCAGTTGACATAATTACCTCCAAAAACTAAAAAACGGGAACACGGGAATTCTCCCATGCTCCCGCATGAACATCTGAAATTACTGTTTTTCCTTTTAAGACAAAGGAACTTATATAACGACATAAACCGTTATATATCTATCTTGCCGTAAAGATCACCTTCAACCAAATTGCTGTCCTCAGGCTTGGGACGCTTATAGTCCTTTTCAAAGGAGGTCTTCATCATATCCATTGAACGGGGCGTATACTCACCGGGCTTCTTGTCGCGGCGTGGTCTGCGGTCACGGTCTCCCTTGTAGCCGCCCTCTTTCCTGTCGCGCCGGGGAGCTGTGGAAGAAATGACCACCTTGCGGTAAGGCTCTTCGCCAACACTTTTGGAAACAACGCCTTCAATATTTGCAACAGCCGAGTGGATAATTCTTCTCTCATAAGGATTCATAGGCTCCAATGCGGAAGTCCTGCCTGTGCGGAGAACTGTTTTGGAAATCTTGACAGCCAGTTCCTCGAGGATAACTTTTCTTTTTTCGCGGTAACCGCAGCAGTCCACCGTGATACGGCAGTAATCCTTGTCGCCACGGTTTGCAGCCATTGAAGCAAGGTACTGGATAGCGTCAAGGGTCTCTCCCCGTCTGCCGATGACCGCGCCTGTTGTGTCACCGACAATCTCGATGACTGCGCCGTCCTCGGTCTCGGAAACGCTTACATCGCTTTCGATGCTCATATTTTTCAGTATAGTTTTGATATAGTCTCCCGCAGCTTCAGCCTTGGACTGTTCGTAAACCGCTTCGATCTTTGCTTCGCCCTTTACCTTTCCGAAAAGCCCCTTTTTAGGTTCTTCAATAACGCTGAAACTGATCTTGCTTTCCTCTGTGCCGAATTTCTGCGCCGCCATAGCCTTAGCTTCCTCTATGGTTTTTGCTGTAAAAATTTCTTTTTTTTCTGCCATACCGACCTATCCTTTCAAAATGATTTAACTCTTAATTCCGCCTAATGCGGAATTTTTCAGCATTAATAATAGTATCAGCAAACTTTTGTGCGAGTTAAAATCGTCAGTCCTCATCTTCATCGACAAATTCCTCGCCGTATTTTTCCGCCTGTCTGCGTCTTGCTTCGCGGATTATCATTTTCTCGTATTCCTTCTGTTTTGCTCTGGATATCTTTATTTCGGGAGAACCGCCCTCGTCATCATCGGCAACCTTAGCCGTTACCGCGCCGCTTTTAGGCTTTGAAGCCGATCCGCCGTTCTGAGAAGATGTCTGCTCATCCATGATCTGCTGGTAACGCTCCATCATGTTGGGACGATTTTTCTTCTTGCGTTTCTGCCTGTCCTTTTCAACAAGCGAAGCTACGTATTCGGGAGTATAAATATGGTACAGAACTATCGACTGTACAAAGCTGAACAGCGAGGACATAGTCCAGTAGAAGCCGATACCGGCGGGATACCTGAATGCAATCCAAATGGAAAACAAAGGCATAACGTAAAGCATGACGTTCATACCGCCCATATTGGGTGCGTCGGGATTCATTTTTTTGTTGCGTATCTGCATATAGATTGTCATGGCAAGCTGTATAACGCCGGACATGATCGGTATCATAAGCAGTATTATCGCCGCCGCGTTCCATGCTTCGGGGTGAAGCGTTGGGATATCGCCCAGGTCAACTAAGCCGAAAAGCTTGTTGTTAAAGCCGACCACCTTTTCCACAAAGTCGGGAAACTGTTCCGCCATAGAGGAAAAAGCTGCGGGATCCTTCTGAACTTCCTTAACAATATAGATTTCGGGACGGTGCTGAAAGTAAACGGGAGCGGAATCCCCGAAAATATTTTTGGTGATCTCCGTAGCCGCTTTGATAGCGTCTTCACCCGCATGGAGAATGTGGGTCAGCGGACGGTACACAACGTCGAAGATACCGTACAGTATGGGAAACTGGATAAACAGCGGCAGACAGGAAGCCATAGGGTTTATGCCCTCCTCGGAGTAGAGCTTCATCTGCTCCTCCTGAAGCTTCTGCTGGTTGTTTGCGTATTGTTTTTTCAGCTTTTCCAGCTTAGGCTGAAACGCTGCCATTGCGGCTGAGGATTTCTGCTGCTTGACCGATAATGGAAAAAGAATAATTTTCGTGACCAGTGTAAAAAGGATGATTGACCATGCGTAATTATGTGTGATCTGATACATCAGCCACATAATGTACCCAAGAGGGATGCCGATAATTTCGCTCATTTTAACCTCCGATGATATTACATACCGTATAGAATTCACAAGAAATTACTTTCGGTGTGATGCACTAAATACTTTCAGCATATTTTCTCTGCCTGAGATTTGCGTTCAGCCGTCGCTTTTATCCGGCGGAACAGTCCTGCCCTTGCCATAGCGTTTGTTCAGCGTGTAAAAGCCGAACCTTTCGGGGACTTCGTCCACGCCGCCCAGACTCCATGGGTTGCAGCGAAGAATCCTCCATACCGCCAAAGCTGAACCTTTTAGCGCACCATGCTTTTCAATAGCCGTGAGCGCGTATGCCGAACATGTGGGATAATATTTGCAGCACGGCTTTTTCAGCGGAGAGATCTTGCTCCTATAAAATTTTACTAAAAGTAATAATATTTTTTTCATTACGATTTGTATATTATTTTTTGTTTTTTTCAACAGAAATATCAAGCTTAGTGCCTTTGTTGCCGTTTTCTTTTTTCTCCATAGATTTCAGCACAGAGGGCAAAGCCTTGTTTTTCAGAAAGCTGCTTATCTGTGTGGACTTGCATCCGCCGCAGCCGGGACGTGCAACTATCACATAATCGAAGCCTTTTGGGAAAAGATTTTCATTTTCCCTGTAGGCAGCGCGGATTATTCTTCGGCAGCGGCTTCTGACAACAGCATTGCCGACCTTTTTGCCCGTGGTTATCCCCAGACGTTTTTTTCCCCTGCCGTTTTTCCGGTAATAGACCGTAACGATCTTTCCTGCGGCATATCCTCCGCGCTTGTAGGCGTTAAGGAAATCCTTGTTTTCCTTTAAAATAACAGTATATTTCATATAAGATAATACCCAAAGTATATTTTGTTAACGACAACGAAATAAAAAGACCGCAATTCAAAGGCAATATACCCCATTCTGCGGTCTTATCATTTTGTTTTGCACAGACCTAATCAGTGAGTAAGTCTTGCTCTGCCCTTAGCTCTTCTTCTGGCGAGAACCTTGCGACCGTTTCTTGTAGCCATTCTTTTCATAAAGCCGTGTTCTTTCTTTCTGTGAAGCTTTTTGGGCTGATAAGTTCTTTTCATTGTTTCTCCTCCTTGCTGTGATCGGTTTTAAGGCAATCGGGACACATAGGTACAGCTGTCCCATCAATATTAAATTATATAACATTCCTATTATATCTGTCAAGAGGTTTTAAAAAAAATTCACAATTGCAGAGAAATTTCCTTGATATTTCCTGCGGACAAGCATTTTATCTGTACATTATCTACTGTATTATACTTAAAGTATTATTATTTAACAAAATATCCTATATGTGATATAATTTTTTTATTGTCGGCTTCTTCCGCAAGGAAGGAGGTGGAAGCCATGGATTACTTATCATCATTTTTGATCTAGTCGCGGCAAATTCAGCATTTACCCATTGTTACGATAAAGCTTTCCAAGGCAATAACTAAAATAATCAGCATCAGGCGGCTGCAGCTCACCGATAAATTTCGGAAGACTGTCCGATAAAAATGTAAAAAAACGTATACTGTCATCATTTTCGTCATAGTCCTCAATAAGTATATGACCTGTGTCACGCTCCATGCAAATATAATGCCAATAATACTGCGTTATCCCGATAGGTATGTATTTGTCCTTATCAATTTCATCAAAATCATAGGTAAACCATTCAAAAAGCTTATCCGTAACAGTTGAACCGAGTAAGATAAGTTCGCTTCGGTCCGGAGTTTTACAGTGATGTCCGCTTATATCAACATGACAAATCGAATAATACGCTTTTAAAATATTCGGCATTTCGTAACCGTAAAGCTCCTTAAAAAATGAAAAATCCAGCTTCCTTTCACGCGGAAAAAACAAACCGTTAAACCTGATATCATTCTCATACCTTGGCTCAGTCTCATAAAGACAATACTCTATATAATCAGGCGTGACATCAATCTTGCTGAAATATTTTCCGAAGGCTAACTGCATTTTAAATCCCGAAAAATCAAACATAGCCAATCTCCCAAGTTTGTCACACATTACAGTTTGCGTACATTAGTATATTGTCATATATCAACTGCTAAATAACTTCCTTTAATATAAGGTATGCCACTGTAGCCAGCGATTTTGCTTCCACATAATTATAGTCTATGGCAAAATTTCCGTCCTCAAGCAGACGCTTTATCTCGGAGATACGCTCAAATCCCGCCAAAGCCTCCCGCATATCGGGAATGACAAAATACGACCTTTGCATAATGTGCCGTATCTCCGTCCTGAGACCGTGAGGAATAGGTTCCGCAGCTTCGTTTACTGGGAAATCACCGTTTTCAAGTTCTTCGAGAGGACAAAGCTCTTCCTCCGCAAGGCTCGCGCTGATATCCTCCGCAGCCTGTCTGCCGAAAACCAATGCCTCCAGCAGAGAATTTGAAGCAAGACGGTTGTTTCCGTGAACGCCCGTGTGGCTGCATTCGCCTACCGCGTAAAGTCCGTCTATAGAAGACATAGCCTTTGTGTTGACATTTATGCCGCCCATAAGATAGTGCTGGCAGGGATAAATTGGTATCATATCCTTGGTCATGTCAATGCCCTGACTGAGCAGATATTTGTAAATCATGGGGAAACGGTTTTTCAGGAATTCGGGATCCTTGTGAGTTATGTCCAGATAGAACTCGTCCGAATCAAGACGGCGGCCCTCGGTAACTATCGCGTGAGAGACCACGTCCCGGGGAGCAAGCTCCAGCCTCTCATCGTAATTTCCCATAAATCTCTCACCGTGACAGTTTTTAAGGTATGCGCCCTCGCCACGCACAGCTTCGGAGATAAGGAAACATTCCCGCGTGTGCTTGTTGTTGAAAGCGGTCGGGTGGAACTGTATCAGGGACAGATTTTTAATATTCGCTCCCATTTCGTATGCGAGAGTAATACCATCTCCCGTAGCAATTGCGGAGTTTGTGGTGTAATCATAGACTCTGCCTATACCGCCCGTGGCAAGAATAAATTTTCTGCTGCTGCACGTCTGGTGTACACCGTCAACAAGAATATCCGCAGAAAAACCCGTGGACGTTTTTTTCATTCTGCACAGCAAAGCGTTTTCCATAACGGTAACATTGGGAAGCTTTTTAACAGTTTCCTGAAGCTTCGTAGTGATCTCAAAGCCGGTGGAATCTTTATGATGAAAAATCCTGCGGCGGGAATGTCCGCCCTCCAAGGTGCGGTGGAGATTGCCGTTTTCATCACGGTCAAAGTCCACGCCGAGGGAGATTATCTTCTCGATCTCGTTTGCAGCCTCGGTCACAAGAATTTTCAGGCTGTCGGGATTGTTTTTGAATCCGCCCGCAATAAGGGTGTCGTTGGTATGCAGACGGGTACTGTCGTCCTCGGGCTGATAGACTGCGGCGATACCGCCTTGGGCAAGCGCAGAGTTGCAAAGGATAAGCTCCCGCTTGGTAATTATCAGGACTTTTAAATGCTGCGGGAGACTGATCGCGGAGTAAAGACCTCCTGCGCCGGTACCCGCTATAATTACGTCATAATTTTCGGACATTTTGTTTTCCTTCATTTCATAATAGTTTTGAATGTACCGGATATAAATACTGTAATTATAGCACATAATTGTTAATAAATCAAGATTTTGAGGTAAAATAGACATTTACGCACGGCAACGGTCTGTGTTGACATATTTATTCATAATATGCTATAATATGACTGTTGTCGGCTTCTTCCGCAAGGAAGGAGGTGGAACTCATGTCATATGTCATTTCTTTTTTATTGTCCGTCGCGGCGAGTGTGGTTGGTAACTACATAAGCAAGAGGTTAGACGGTAACAAGCACGACAATTAACCCAAAATTTCCCCAGCAAACAAAAACCCCTAAGTCACTACCTTAGGGGTTTTTGTATTTGCGTGTCCTCACGGAACATACATCATTTCTTTTGTACTTTTATTATACACCACGGAATTACTTTTGTCAAGACTTTTTTGGATACGGTTTTTTAACGTTCGTTCTGCCGATAAGATAATCCGTGCTTGTGCCGAATATATCCGCAATGCCGCTCAGTATCTCAATGGGGATACCACGGACGCCGTTTTCATAGCTTGAATAAGTTCTGCGGTTCAGAAAAAGCCTGTCCGCCATTTGCTGCTGAGTCATATCGGAATCTTCCCTTAAATTGCGTATTCTTTCATATACCACGGCAATCACCTCAACGGGATTATATCATGCCACAATTTGAGCCATCGACATTTGGCACAAATTGTGGCATATTATTTATATACAAAAAATAAGGAGAATATGATTATGAAAGAAAAAACGGCAGTTTTTATTGGACACAACAGTACTGTAGGTCTTGACACAAAGCTTCTTGAACAAACAATAATAAATTTAATCGAAGAAAACATTACAACATTTCTCTCCGGAGGCATGGGCGGATTTGACAGAATATCTGCAAGAATTGTTTATAACCTTAAAAAGACTTATCCAAAAATTAAAAATTATCTTGTTATCCCATACCTTAACTTTAATATCTTCGATCAAAGTTTATTTGATGAAATAATATTTCCGGAAGAACTTGAGTTTATTCCGTATAAAGCTGCTATACCCAGACGAAACAAGTATATAATAGAACACTCAAACACAGCAATCTGTTTTGTAAAAAATAATTTCGGAGGAGCAGCAAAAAGTTTTGAACTTGCAAAAAAGAACAGATTAAATATAATAAACTTAATATGATAAATCCACTGTCGGCAAAATATTTTGTTTTTTTAATATTCGATATTTTCAACTATAAAAAATCCTCTTTTTTAGTAAAAAAGTACTTTACAAGCAAGATTATTTGTGTTAAAATAATATCAGCGTATGTACTATATATAATACCGCTTTACAGCAGTATCATATATGTCGTGTCATACAATATGTTTTTAGGAGGATTGTCCAAAATGGCAAGAAAAAAACAAACCATGGACGGCAACAACGCTGCGGCGTGGGTCTCTTATCCCTTTACCGACGTTGCTGCTATCTACCCGATTACCCCTTCCTCTGTTATGGCTGAGGTAACCGATCAGTGGGCTGCAAAAAATCAGAACAACCTGTTCGGTCAGCCCGTAAAAGTAGCTGAAATGCAGTCCGAGGCAGGCGCTGCCGGTACTGTTCACGGCTCGCTTTCCGCAGGCGCGCTTACCACCACCTACACAGCTTCTCAGGGTCTGCTCCTGATGATCCCTAATATGTACAAGATCGCCGGCGAGCTTCTCCCCTGCGTTATCCACGTTTCCGCAAGATGCGTAGCTTCACACGCTCTTAACATCTTCGGCGACCACTCCGACGTTTATGCATGCCGTCAGACAGGCTTTGCTATGCTCTGCGCTTCAAACGTTCAGGAGGTTATGGATCTGGGCGCTGTTGCTCACCTCTCCACAATCAAGGGAAGAGTTCCCGTTCTCCACTTCTTCGACGGCTTCCGTACTTCTCACGAGATCCAGAAGATCGACGCTTGGGATTACAAGGACCTTGAGGATATGCTTGACAAGAAAGCCGCTCAGGCATTCAGAAACCGTTCCCTCAATCCTGAGCACCCCGTACTTCGCGGTACCGCTCAGAACGGCGATATCTTCTTCCAGGCTCGCGAGGCTTGCAACGAATACTACAACAAGTTCCCCGAGATCGTTGAAGAGTACATGAACAAGGTAAACAAGAAGATAGGCACAAACTACAAGCCTTTCAACTACTACGGCGCACCCGACGCTGACCATGTTATCATCGCTATGGGTTCCGTATGCGACACTATTGAAGAGACTATCGACTTCCTCAACAAGGAATACGGCGCTAAGCTGGGTCTTGTTAAGGTTCGTCTGTACAGACCTTTCTGTGCTGACAAGCTTGTTGAAGCTCTTCCCGAAACAGTTAAGCAGATCTCCGTTCTCGACAGAACAAAGGAGCCCGGCTCTCTGGGCGAACCTCTCTATCTGGACGTTGTTGCAGCTCTTAAGGGCACTAAGTACCACAACGTTGTTATCTGCGGCGGACGCTACGGTCTTGGCTCCAAGGATACAACTCCCGACCAGATCAAGGCTGTTTACTGGAACGACTATAAGAAGGACACCTACAAGCCCAGATTTACTATCGGTATCACCGACGACGTTACAAATCTGTCTCTTCCCAGCGAGGGCAAGCTTGATACAGCTCCCGAGGGAACAGTTGCTTGTAAGTTCTGGGGTCTCGGCTCCGACGGTACAGTCGGCGCAAACAAGAACTCCATCAAGATCATCGGCGACCACACCGATATGTACGCTCAGGCATATTTTGCTTACGACTCCAAGAAGTCGGGCGGCGTAACGGTTTCTCACCTCCGCTTCGGCAAGACTCCCATCAAGTCCACATACCTTGTTAATATGGCTGACTTCGTTGCTTGTCATAACCAGTCCTATATCGACAAGTATAATATGGTACAGGACATCAAGCCCGGCGGAACGTTCCTCCTCAACTGCCAGTGGAGCAAGGACGAGGTAGAGCAGTATCTCCCCGGTCAGGTAAAGAGATACCTTGCTGAGAACAATATCAAGTTCTATATCATCGACGGCGTTGACATTGCAAGAAAGATCGGTCTGGGCAACAGAACCTCCACAGTTCTCCAGTCTGCATTCTTCAAGCTTGCAAATATCATTCCCGAGGCTGACGCTATCAAGTACATGAAGGAAAAGGCTCTCGCTTCCTTCGGCAAGAAGGGCGACGACGTAGTTAAGATGAACTACGACGCTATCGACGCGGGCGCTAAGAACGTTGTTGAGATCACCGTTCCCGATTCCTGGAAGACCTGCAAGGATTCCAAGATGGGTATGCCTAAGGCTAAGGGCGACAGAAAGGATCTTGTAAACTATGTTAACAATATCCAGATCCCCGTAAACGCTCAGATGGGTGACACTCTTCCCGTTTCCGCGTTCAAGAATATGCCCGACGGTACATTCCCTCAGGGTTCTGCCGCATACGAAAAGAGAGGTATCGCTGTAGACGTTCCTTCATGGAACCCAGACAACTGTATCCAGTGTAACTTCTGTTCTTATGTTTGTCCTCACGCTGTAATCCGTCCTGTTGTTATGACCGACGACGAGCTGAAGAGCGCTCCCGAAGGAACAAAGGGTCTGAAGATCGCAGGTCTGGACAAGATGAATTTCGTTATGACAGTTTCCGCTCTGGACTGCACAGGCTGCGGTTCCTGCGCAAACGTATGCCCCGGCAAGAAGGGTGAAAAGGCTCTCACAATGAAGCCTCTCGCAGAGCAGCTCGCTTCTCAGAATCTGTTCGCTTACGGACAGGAGCTTCCCGAGAAGAAGGAAGTTGCAGAGAAGTTCAAGGAAACAACTGTCAAGGGTTCGCAGTTCAAGCAGCCTCTGCTTGAATTCTCCGGCGCATGCGCAGGCTGCGGCGAGACTCCTTACGCTAAGCTGGTAACACAGCTCTTCGGCGACAGAATGTTCATCGCAAACGCAACAGGATGTTCTTCAATCTGGGGCGGTTCCGCACCTTCCACTCCTTATACAGTAAACAAAGAGGGCAAGGGTCCTGCTTGGGCTAACTCCCTGTTTGAGGATAACGCAGAGTACGGCTACGGTATGTTCCTTGCACAGAATACTCTCCGTCAGAGAGCTGTTGCTAAGCTGCTCGAAATGCAGAAATCCGCTAAGGGCGGACTCAAGACCGCTATTGAGAACTATATGTCCACAATGAACGACGGCAATGCAAACAAGGCTGCTACAACAGAGCTTATAAAGGCTCTTGAGGGAAGCAAGTCCGATGCTGCCACAGAAATTCTGGAGCTTAAGGATTACTTGGGCAAGAAGTCTATGTGGGTATTCGGCGGCGACGGTTGGGCATACGATATCGGCTTCTCCGGTCTCGACCACGTTATCGCTTCCGGTGAGGACGTGAACATCTTCGTATTTGATACAGAGGTTTACTCCAACACAGGCGGACAGTCTTCTAAGTCTACACCTACAGGCGCTATCGCACAGTTTGCTGCTGCAGGTAAGGAGACCAAGAAGAAAGACCTTGCAGGTATTGCAATGAGCTACGGCTACGTTTATGTTGCGCACATCGCAATGGGCGCTGACATGAATCAGTGTATCAAGGCTATCACCGAGGCTGAGGCTTACAACGGTCCTTCCCTCATCATTGCTTACGCTCCTTGTATCAACCACGGTATCAAGGCCGGCATGAGCAAGGCTATGGAGGAAGAAAAGAAGGCTGTTGAGGCAGGCTACTGGCACCTCTACAGATACAATCCTGCTCTTAAGGACGAGGGCAAGAATCCGTTCTCGCTGGACAGCAAGGTACCTGCTGTTGACGAGAAGTACAAGGACTTCCTCATGGGCGAGGTTCGTTACAATGCTCTTGCACGTCAGAATCCCGAAAGAGCAGACAAACTCTTTACAAAGGCTCTCAACAATGCAAAGGATCGTTACGATTACCTTACCAGACTTACAAAGCTGTACGGTACGGAAGAAGCCCCCAAGACCGACGCTGCTAAGAAGTAATTGATATTGGGCTTTTAATAAGTATCATATGGATAAAAGGCTGCCGAAATTTCGGCAGCCTTTTTGTGATACTAAAAAATTTGCAGATATTCATAAATACTTTTTCAAGATTTGTTTAAACCGCTGAATATTTTCAGCTCTGTGACATTTCGGCTTTTTCGGGGATATATAAAGTGATGTACATCGGAAAGGAAGTGAGGGATTTGCTCTGCAAAGAGGAGTTTGAACGGATCGCCTGCGAGAATATTCAAAGACTTTACGCTCACGCGGCTGTAATGCTCCGTTCCGCAAGCGACGCGGAGGACGCCGCCGAAGAAGCCTTGTACCAACTGTTCAAACGGAAAAAGCCCTTTGAAAGCGAAGAGCACTGCCGCGCATGGCTTATCAAAGTTACCATAAACGCTTCGCTGAAAATTCTTCGGAGACGAAAGCGTTTCTCCGACGACCCGCAGGAGCTTGAAAGAATAACAAGGCAGTTTGAGTATCCGGAACAGTCGGAATTGTTTCGGGCGGTATCGGGTCTGGACAGCAAGTATAAGACTGTGGTAGTGCTGTATTATTATGAAAATATGTCCGTAAAGGAAATTGCGCGCACACTGAAAATTTCCGCCACAAACGTTACAACAAGGCTTGACCGCGCAAGAAAGCAGCTTAAAGAAATACTTGAAGGGAGTAACGAATATGAATACTTTGAACGACAGACTAAAGGAAACTATGTCACGGATTTCAACCGAACGGGACATTGTGACCTCGGCGAAAATAAGGGTTGAAGTCGAGACGGGACATAAAAGGTCCCTGCCGAAATTTAAAATGAGCGTTCCGATAGCGGTATGTGCTTTGGTGTTGGTTTGCGGAATTACAGTCTCGGCAATGGCGAATATGGACTGGGCGCATAAGCTTTTCGGCAGCAGCGCGGCTATTATTGAAGAAAATATTAACGATTACAGCGTTAATATCGGAAATGTCAAAATCGAAAACGCCGAGGGTTTGAATTGTAAATTCTCTATAGGGGACGTTATTTCGGACGGAAATATGCTTTTTATCAATCTACTTGTTGAGGATACCCTCGGGGAGCTTCAGTGGGACGGGAAAAGAGCCGCTCCCGGAAACGCGCTGGCTGTAGATGGAAGCGAGCTGCGCTATTCATGGAAAACCTCAACGTGGGTGATAACCGACCAAACAGAAAATACCGTCAGCACGGCAATCATTGCAAAATTCAATAACAGTATTAAAAATGGCGATGTTGTGGAATTCAAGCTTACAAACAGCTCCCTGCGTCCGCAGGAATTTCTTACTCCCGAAGAAGCAAAAAAATGGAGATCCTATCTTGCGACTGTAAGCTTTGAAATTCAAAGCGATATAAACACCGCAAAAACAATAAACGTAAACCATACCGCTGTTTTCAAAAACAGACCCGACCCTGAATGGGAATTTCCCGAACTTGATGAGGATAAACTGGTGTCCGCCGAAATAAACATTAACACCATAACAATTTCGCCTTTCAGCTTTGAATTAAGCGGTACAGCCGATCTTTCGCAGCATGTTGGTTTGATTAACTCTCCCGAAACCGGGTGGGGAAACATTTGGTTTATTTACAAAAACGGTGAAAGGATGTGCTTTCGACCCAATACGACAAGTATGAAAGTCAAGAAAAACCATAAAGAAATATGGATCTACGCCGATTTCTCAAACTCACACGGAGGTACTCCAATGGGTGTGCAGAACCTGAACGAAATAGAAGCCATAGAATTTGACGGCGTGTCCGTGCCGATGATATAAAAATAAAAACCGAAAACCAATAAAAGGTTTTCGGTTTTTATTTTACCCTGCGGACGGTAGATTTTTTCCTATCACGAAATATTTGCAATATGCTCGTCGATTGCTCCCACAAGCTTTGCCTTCGCTTCGTGAACAGTGATGCCGCTGAACTGTGCCGCAGCCATTGTCTGGTGACCGCCGCCGCCCAGCTTTTCCATAATGATCTGTACGTTCATTGCTCCAAGCGAACGGGCGGAAATATTTATTCCTCCATCAGGAGTGCTGAATATCACAAAGCTTGCGTCAACACCCGCAATACTCAGCATTTCGTCCGCTGCCTGTGCGGAGCTTACCCTTGCGTCGGGAGAACCGCTGTCGTCCGAGGCAATAGCGCATCTGTTGTAGATCTCTGCGCCCGAAACAAGCCGTGAGCGGTGCTTGATAGATTCAAAGTCGTTCGCGAACAGACCCTTTACGGCAACCATGTCTGCGCCAAGCTTTCTAAGGAAAGCCGCTGCTTCAAATGTCCGTACGCCGGTACGCATTACAAAATCCTTTGTGTCAAGCATTATTCCCGCAAGCATAGCGTCGGCATAATAGCTGGGAAGCTTGTCTATCCCCGAAAAATATTGGATAAGCTCGGCGACCATTTCGCTTGCCGAGGAGGCGTAAGGCTCATGGTGGAAAATTACCGCGTTGTCAATGTAATTCACCGTCTGGCGGTGATGATCTATAACGGCGATGTGCTTCGCCCGCTCGTAAAGCTCGTCGCTTTCGATAATGTCCTTGTTGTGGGTATCGACGATTATCAAAAGGGTATTGTCGTTCATTTTTACGAGAGCCTCCGCAGGGGAAATAAAGATGGGCAGCTCGTCTGTAAGATTTTCATTCAGCCTGTTTATGATAGGCTTTGCGAGATTTTTTTCCGGCTCCACAGCCATGTAGGCTTCGATATCGGGGTTGAGGCGTCTTACCGCGCCGCACATACCCGCTCCCGAACCCACGCTGTCAAGGTCGCCGAAGCGGTGTCCCATAATGATAACGTTCGAGGAGGAATTAATAAGCTCCATCAAAGCCGTTGCAACAAAGCGGGTCTTAACCTTGGTGGACTTTTCGATTCCCTTTGTAACTCCGCCGAAAAATTCAAAGCCGTTTTCGTTTTTGACCGCGACCTGATCACCGCCTCTGCCCTGAGCCATTTCAAGAGCCTGCTTGGCGTCCTGTTCAGCCTCGGAGATATTCGCCGCTCCCGTTCCCACGCCTATTGAAAGAGTAACGGGAGACTTTTCCGACACCGGTATCTTTCTTACATTGTCGAGAATTTTAAACTTGTCCTCAGTCATCTTTTTAAGATCGCGTTCTTCCGCGACCGCGATAAATTTGTCGTTGGAAAGTTTTCTAAGCAGACTGTTGTGCTCGTCAAAATAATTTTCAAGAAGCTTATCCGCCTGTATCATTATGTGAGCCTTTTCGCTGTCCTTTTCACCGGAAAGTATCTCGTCGTAATTGTCCACCGAAATTATAATTACCGCCGGACGGATATCGTTGAACCTTCCCTCCAAAGTGATGTAGTCGCTTATGTCGTCGAAATAAAGCAGGGTAAGGTCGGAGATAAGCTCCGAGTCGGAGTCCCTTTTTTCGGTAGTTACCGCAGAAATCCTGAAATGCCCCGTTTCATAGCTCACTGTAATGTTTTTGTTTTCAAAGGTCTTTTCCAAGTCGATATTGATGATCTTCGTTATATGCAGACCGAAAGCGTCGCCGCCGTATACCTGCTCTGTAAAGGCGATATTGTACCATACTATAATTCCCTCTCCGTCGATTATCACCGCAGGGGCGGGAAACTTATAGAGTGAATCCCTTTCGGTAAGGTTAAGCTGGGATTCCATTTCGGTCACAAATTTGTGCAGGTTTTTCTGGGACGCGGAAAAAAGCGTCAGATACGCCAGAGCCGTCAGAGACGTTATTGCCAGCAGCGTCCAGAAGCGTACCTCGTCCGTATTGTACAGTGAAAATGCACACGCCAGTGATACTACCACAAGCAGCATCGAGACCATTTTAAATGCCGTCCAGCGTTTTCCTTTCATAGCGGTTTGTCCTTTCGGTTTTAATTAACGATCAATGGGATCAGATTTCCATAATAATTGGAAGTATCATAGGTCTGCGCTTGGTTTTCATGTAAATGTAGTCGCTGAGCTCGTCCCTCATGCGGGATTTTATAGTGTTCCAGTCGTGCATATCCCCGTCCAGACAGCCCTGAAGCGTTTTCATCAGCAGCTTCTGGGCAGCGTCGATAAGCTCCTCCGATTCTCTCACGTAAACAAATCCGCGGGAAACGATATCTGGTCCGGCAAGGATAGCTCCGCTTTCCGATTCGATGGTCGCCACTGCGATGATAAGACCGTCCTCGGAAAGATGCTTTCTGTCCCGAAGCACGATAGAACCAACGTCGCCAACACCAAGTCCGTCCACAAATACCCGTCCCGCAGGAACTTGTCCCGTGATCTTCATGTCCACGCCGTTTGTTTCGATAACGTTGCCTATGCTTCCTATTATAACGCTGTCCTCTTCAAAACCGAGACTGTAGGCAAGTCCCGCGTGCTTTTTCAGGTGCTTGTACTCGCCGTGTACGGGAATGAAATACCGCGGCTTTGTCAGGGAAAGCATAAGCTTCAGCTCCTCCTGACAGGCATGTCCCGATACGTGAACGTCGTACATGGATTCATATATTACCTCCGCGCCCGCCCGCATAAGCTCATTAACGACCTTTGTTACCAGCTTTTCGTTTCCGGGAATAGGAGTTGCGCTGATGATTATAAAGTCCATGGGAGTTATCGTTACTGTGCGGTGCTCATTCATAGCCATTCTCGACAGCGCGGACATAGGCTCGCCCTGACTTCCCGTGGTTATAAGAACTATCTTTTCGGGCGGAAAGCGGTTCATAGCGTCTATGTCGATTATAAGTCCCTCGGGCATTTTAAGGTATCCAAGCTCCATAGCGGTGCTTATAACGTTGAGCATACTTCTGCCGAAAACGGCTATCTTTCTGCCGCATCTGACCGCGTTGTTAACGATTTGCTGTACCCTGTGTATATTGGAGGAAAATGTTGCAATAATAATACGTTTTCCTTCGGCGGTGTCGAAAAGACGCTCAAAGCTGTTTCCCACTGTTCTTTCAGTGGCGGTGTGACCGCGTCTTTCCGCGTTGGTGGAATCGGACATAAGCGCAAGGACTCCCCTGTTGCCAAGTTCACCGAAGCGGGCAAGGTCAATTATCTCGCTTTCAATAGGGGTGTAGTCCACCTTGAAGTCGCCCGTGTGTACCACCACTCCCGCAGGGGTGTGGATAGCCAGAGCTACCGCATCCGGGATAGAATGGTTCACGCGGATAAATTCAACAGCCATGCAGCCCATTTTAACAGTCTGCCTTGGAGTTACAACATTGAGCTGCGCGGAGGAAAGTATACCGTGCTCGCGGAGCTTTCCTTCGATAAGACCGATGGTAAGACGTGTGGCGTAAACGGGAACGTTCACCTTTTTGAGCAGGTAAGCAAGTCCGCCGATGTGATCCTCGTGACCGTGAGTGATGACGATGCCGCGTATCTTGTCCGCATTTTGCTCAACGTAGGAAAAGTCGGGCAGGACAAGGTCAACGCCGGGCATATCGCTGTCGGGAAAAGCCAGACCGCAGTCCACGATAAACATATCGTTGGAGCATTCAAAAACAGTCATATTCTTGCCGATCTCGTTAAGTCCGCCCAAAGGGATAATTTTCAGAGGAGTCCTTTTTACAGACTTGTGGTTTGTTGTATGCAGAGGCAGACCTGTAGCAGGGTGTATCTCGGCAGCGGGAGCGGCTGTGCTTTGCTGTCTTTTTGACGATTGATTTTTCTGTACTTTCTGCTGGTTAGGGCGGTTTTGGGGCTGACGTGATTTTTTCTCTCCTGCAAAGGGAACGATCGGCGCAGGCGGAGTTTTCTTGGAAAAGATGCCCTCTGTTTTTTTTGCGGCGGACTTTTTGGAAGCCGTGTTTTTGGCAGTATCGTTCTGTTTTCTGGAGGGCTTGGGAGCAATTCTTTCGCCGTATGCGTTCAGTTCAATTTCGTTAGTATCATTTTTTGCCAAAGTAATACCAATCCTTTCGTTAAAAAATATGTACGATTCATAATGACATGGAAGTCGGTTTTCGCAAATACCGTCGGAATACCGTATCGGGTTTAGCATAGACGTTTTGGTGAATAACCCTTTTGCGGGAATACATTTTGGTTCTCGGGGTAAATATCCTAATCCGAACATAATAAATCAAATTATATTATACTATATAATTTTAGTTTTGTCAATGACAAACAAAAATTATTGTAAAATAATGGATATTACATTATGCTTAAGTATCGGACATTTCAGGCTGCGAAGCCTCCGGCTTAAAAAAGTTCGCCGCCTTTGAAAAGGCGGACGAAACTTTTCGTTTTGCCGGTGTTTTTACATTCTGCTGTTTATTTCCAGCTGCCTTAATTTATCCTGATAAAAGTCGCACAGCTCGGACGCGGCTTCCATCGAAAAGCTCTCCACTTTCATCATCACCCCTTTCTCCGTTTTTACGGGACGTATCATCACCCGTCCCCGTTTATCGTTCACTACTATACCGTCTCCGGAAGCCTGTTCCTCGGTGCAAATCTGTCTCAAAAGCTTTACAGGGTGCTTATCCACCGCCACAAATCGCGTTGCCAGAGCCATTTCGGGAAGCTCCTCCACTGCCTGCGCAAGAGTTATCCCCCTGCTTTCAAGGACTTTCAGCGTTGTAAGCGCAAGAGCAGCCCCGTCGCGGACAAAGGGAGTTTCCGCAGCAAGCCGTCTTGCTTCGCGGTCGTTTGTATCCGACGGACAGCCGCTGTACCGCAGCACAGTTCTGCCGAAGCGTTCCGCGAGTCTGTCTGCGGCGCGCGGGAAATCATATGGCAAAGCCATGTCCATACCCTGTGAAAAACGATCCGCACAGCATATCAATATCAGCTTTTCCTCGAAAACATATCCCGTTTCCTCTGTGTAGGCGGAGGCACCCTTTCCGTCGCTGCCGATATGGAAAACTATGGGTTCCCCGTTTTTATCGCCGATTCTTTTCATAATGTCCCCGCACATATCCGTCACCGAGCTGCCCGATGTGTTCAGTACCGCTTTTATCCCGTTCAGCGAGCGGGGAGCGGTCTCTTCCAGCATATTTTTATAAAGTCCCACTATCGCTTCTGTATTGTGAAGCTGTCCGAAGTGCATAAATCCCGCCCGATGGTACTCGCTGCGGTTAAGTCCCCCCTCAATAATTTTTTCCTCGCTTCTTGAAAGGGGCAGACCGTCTCCCGAGCAAAGACTTATTTTCGCTGTTACTCCTGCGTCTGCGCGGCAGCCTGCCGATAAGCGGGATTTTGCAGTACAGTATGCAAGCGCAGGCTCTGTACAGCTTCCGAAAAGCCATGCCTCAGCGCCTGCGGCGGTGACTCCCGAAGCTATAGCAAGGGCAAGGCTTTTGGACGCGGGATTGTCTTTCCAGCCTATGCCTATCTTTCCTCCAAGCGAAGCAAGAGAACTTCCCAGCATCGCCGCTGTCTGGGGAGTTATTACCCCCCCGGTTTCGCCGCATATGCCGTCCTCCCCTATTTTTACAGGAGAAAGAAAGCCATACTTTATGTCCTGTTCGGCACAGGCATAGCTGTCAAGATGCCTGCCGTTCCAGATCTTTACTCCGCATTTTACCACAGCCTGCTCTGCAATTACCGCGCTGTCTCCCACTGCCGCGCCCTCGTAGACCGCCGCGCCCGTTAAAAGCCGGGCTCCGGTGCCTATCACGGCGTTGTTTACTGTTGCACGCTCTCCGATGTATGCGCCGTCCATAACGATCGCGCCGTTAAGCTTTGCTCCGCGGCAGACCGTTACATTCTCGCCGATGACAGTTCTCTTGCCTATTTCGGCTTGCGGAGCAATGTCTGCCGATCCCGAAACATAAACGGGGGGAACAAGCTTCAGATCGGGACGGTCGGTTGATTTTATGAGAATATTTTTCCCTGACGAATTATTGTCCGGCATTGGAACAAGTCCTCCTAAAACTGCGTTTGAAGCGGTGAAAAGATCGTCGGGCGTATCTATGTCAATAAAGACTCCTTTTGCTGTAAAGTTAAACACCTTGCCGCCGTCCCGTATCAGAGCGGGAATAAATTCGGCTAGCAAGTCGCCGTAATCCCCCGCCTGCGCCGCCGCAGAGCCGCTTAGGATAAAGATACCTGCGGCGGCAAGTTCGGAAGCACAGCTTTCCCTTGCCGGGTTGGGGATAATGTCCGCGGCAAGACCGTCCCGAACGGAAACAAGAGTGCAGTCTGATGGCTTGTCCGTTGGAAAGGTCACAACGGTAACGTCCGCAGAGTTTGTTCTGTGAGCGTCTAAAACAGCGGCAAGATCGGTCTCAAAAAGCAAATCGCCGTACAGCACGGCAATGTCCTCATTTTCGGCAAGCTCGGAGACTTCTGCCGCTCTTGCGATAGGACGGCATGTACCCTCAGGAGAGGAGGATATTATATAGTCTGCCTGCGGCGACAAATCCGCCTGAAGCGGAGCGTCGAGATGATCTGTGATAACGTTTGAAAGTCGGTCGGCGGCAACAAAAACCGATGTAAATCCAAAGCGTCCGAGAGCGTCCAGACTGAAGTCAATAAGAGGTCTGCCGCAGACGGGCAGCATGGCTTTCGGCTTTGTGCAGGTAAGAGGGCGGAGTCTGAGACCGTCCCCGCCCGCAAGGATAACGGCGCGGTTGATCATAATAAAACCTCCTGTGAAAATTATTTGCATAGTTGTTTATTGGTATTATTAACCGCGGCAGGTGATTTTAAACATAAAAAAGCCGTTCGGAGATTTCTCTCCGAACGGCAAGGGAATGGATCAATACGGATCTTTTTCGGAGTATCCGCCCGAAACTTTAGGCATGGATCTGCTTGATATTGTGCGGACTGCATTGTCACACTTTGAACATTTTATCACGTAGCTGCTGCCGCCGGAAACAACGGGGGAATTCTCATCAACGGAGATCGTTACAACATTTCCGCATGAACATTTCTCATTGTATACCATTTTAATGTCCTCCTTTTGTATAATTTCGGAAGAACTTTGCGCTCGTCCGATATACGTATCATACAGTAAAAAAGAGCCGCAAAGATGATATTTTCACACTTTGCCTGAACAGCGGCACGGCAGAAAAAAGCAGTATCCGCAAAATTTCGCGGATACTGCTGAAAATATTATTACGCTTTTGTAATCTTAGTACCCTCTCTCGTCTCGGTAACGGTGTAGCCGAGCGCGGATATCTTATCTCTTATCTCGTCGGCAAGAGCAAAGTTCTTGTCCTTGCGGGCAGCTTTTCTCTGCTCCGCAAGAGCCTTAACCTCCTCGGGGATATCATCGTCTGCATCACCGGTTCCCTCGGAAGCGGTTTTTTGAGCAGCCTCAACAAGTCCCAGAGAAAGAACCCTGTCAAACTCATTTATAAGCTTTAGCTTGACTGCGTTTGAGGTCTCTGCTTTCAGTACGTCGTACAGCGCCGTTACCGCAAGAGCGGTGTTAAGGTCGTTGTCCAGAGCGTCGGTGAAACGCTTTTTAAGGGACGAATAAGCTTCCTCGTTTAAGTCCCCCGAACCGTCCAGAACGGAAGCGATTTTTGCAGTGAGCTTTCTATAAGCCGCCGCCGCGTTGTCGAGATTTTCCCAGCTGAAAACAAGCGACTTGCGGTAGTGTGACTGCAAGCAGAAGAACCTGTACACAAGCGGACTATAGCCCTTTTCTTCCAGCAGCGATACCGTCAGGAACTCGCCCTTTGACTTGCTCATCTTGCCGCTGTCAGTGTTAAGGTGGTGAACGTGGAACCAGTAATTGCACCACTCGTGTCCCAGATATGCTTCGCTCTGTGCGATCTCGTTGGTGTGGTGGGGGAAAGCGTTGTCTATGCCTCCGCAGTGGAGATCGAGATACTCGCCAAGGTTTTTCATGCTTATGCAGGAGCATTCGATGTGCCAGCCGGGATAACCTACGCCCCAGGGACTGTCCCATTTAAGCTCCTGATCGTCAAATTTGGATTTGGTGAACCACAGCACGAAGTCGGCTTTATTACGTTTGTTTCCGTCCTCCTCAACCCCCTCGCGGACGCCTACCGCTAAGTCCTCCTCGTTAAAGTCGTTGAACACATAGTACTTGTCAAGCTTTGAGGTGTCAAAGTAAATGTTTCCTCCTGCTTCATAAGCAAAGCCTTTTTCGATCAGCGAGGCTATCACACGGATAAACTCGTCAATGCAGGAGGTAGCGGGTTCTATAACGTCGGGAGTTTTTATGTTAAGCTTTTTGCAGTCCTCAAAAAAGGCTTTGGTGTAGAAATTCGCGATCTCCATAACGGACTTGTGTTCACGCTTTGCACCCTTGAGCATTTTGTCGTCACCGGTATCGCCGTCGCTGGAAAGGTGTCCAACGTCGGTAATATTCATAACGCGCTTAACGTCATAGCCTGAAAATCGAAGGTATTTTTCCAGAACGTCCTCCATAATGTAGCTGCGCAGGTTGCCGATGTGAGCGTAGTGGTACACCGTAGGACCGCAAGTGTACATTGATACTTTTCCCTCAAAGCGGGGGATAAAATCGTCTTTTGAGCGGGTAAGCGAGTTATAGAGCTTCATTTCGCCTGTCTCCTTCTATAAAAAATATGATTTGTTTTGAATGGGGTTTTTTGGCGGTTATTTATTTATTATATCACATTTCTTTAAAGTTGTCGATAGCTTTTGTATTTTTGGCACAGAATTAAATTCAGCGCACGTCTGACAAGACATTGGGCGGAAAATTAATCGCCTTATTTCGGTTGACTTTTCCCCTGTGTTAAAGTATAATTAACCTTGGATATACTTAAGGCAATACCGCACAAAGGACGGCTAACGCCTTTGCTGCGCATCTGCATGACAACCTTTGTGCGGTATTACCTTAAAATTATTAAGAAAGAAGATTTGAAATGCTTCCCGTAAAGCTTGTAATACAGGCGTTTGAATCCTACGCCGACCAAACCGAGATAGACTTTGAAAGGCTGGACAGTCTGTTCCTTATACACGGCGAAACTGGCGCGGGAAAAACCGCCGTTCTGGACGCTGTAACATACGCTCTTTACGGCGAATCCAGCGGCGGCGAAAGAACTGATATGCGCTGCGCCCTGCCTGCCGCAGAAAATCTTCCCACAATGGTGGAATTTACATTCAAAATTCGCGGTGAATTGTACAAATTCACCCGCTCCATAACCGTCACCTCTCGGAGCAAAAAGCTTGAAGCGCGTCAGGACTGCTTCTATTTCGACAAGACTTCGGACTGCTTCCGCGCCTTTTTTGAAAACCCAAAGCAAACTTTTGTCCGCGCAAAAGCCGAGGAGCTTACGGGACTTTCCGCCGAGCAGTTCAGGCAGGTGATAATCCTGCCGCAGGGCAAATTTGAACAGCTTCTTACTTCGGGCAGCAAGGACAAGGAGGAAATACTCTCTACCCTTTTCGGCGCGGATAAGTATACACGACTTTCAGACAAGCTTTGGGAAAAGTCCGAAAGGCTGAGGAAAGAGCTTGACGATGAAACAAAATCCCTCAAAGCCATGCTTGCAGCGGAAAACGCCGAGTCAGCCGAACAGCTTGACGGCGAGATAAAAAAGCTTTCCGAGGAAGTCGAATCCCTTTCTCCAAAGTTTAACGAAGCAGCGGAAAATCTTGACGCACTTCGGAAAAAGCTTACTGCGGCGGAGTTGTCGGCAGCAAAGTTTACAGAATTGAACAAAGCGGAAAAACGTCTTGCGGAGCTTGAAAGGAATCGGGAGGAGACCGAGGGAAAACGGCTTATACTGAAAAAACACGAAAACGCGTCCCGCGCTCTTGCGGAAAAAAACGCTCTTGCTTCTGCCGGAAAAAATCTTTCCGAAAGGAAGTCCGGACTGGATATTGCGGAGAAAAAGCTGTCTTCCGCAGAGGAAAATTTTTCTCAATTGGAGAAAAGAAAATACGCTCTTGCCGAAAAGGAAGC
>CAMWRN010000002.1 GCA_947176675.1 uncultured Clostridia bacterium
GGCTACGGCAACGGCGACGGTGACGGCAACGGCAACGGCTACGGCGACGGCGACGGCGACGGCAACGGCTACGGCAACGGCAACGGCTACGGCTACGGCTACGGCAACGGCTACGGCAACGGCGACGGCGACGGTTACGGCTACGGCGACGGCTAAAAGGAGCGCAAAAATGAAAAACAAAGTGTTGACAGCAATATTCGTACTATCTTGGTTCGCAATATTTTGCATAGCAGGCAACTTGGATCAATACAAAATAAGCATTGGACAAGCTGTGGTTTATTCCGTAATTGTTTTTGCAGCTATAGCAATAAGCGGATTTTTGAGCGGCTTACTTACGCCGCCCGACAATAAAAAATAAATGCTGATTTCAAGCGGTATAAAAACCGCACAAATACGCAAAAGGCTGCACACGAACCTTAAACTGTGTGAATGCTGTACAGCAAGTTTCCGAGGGTTTTAGTGTGAAATTCTCGCGCGGAGCAAGTTTAGATTTTTTCCGTCCGTGGGGTCAACATGGGAAAAATTGCAGTGTAACAAGTTTGGCGGTTTTAATGTGAAATCGTCAGCCGTATTTGTGCTGTTTTTATGCCGCTTGAAAGGATATGGCATAAGTCTGAATACGAGAGGTGGTGATAATATTGATAATCGTAGGTAACGCACTTGATGAATTGAAGCACATGGAGACTGAAAGCATTGACTGCTGTGTAACGTCGCCGCCGTACTACAATCTTCGCGATTACGGCATTGAGGGACAGATAGGGCTTGAAACAACTCCCGATGAATACATATCAAAGCTCGTTGATGTTTTTCGGGAAGTGCGTCGGATTCTCAAAAAGGACGGTACGCTTTGGCTCAATATCGGTGACAGCTATGCAGGGAGCGGCAAAGGCAAAAAAGATACCCATACCCGAAATATGGGAAATAAAGGTACTCTGAATAATTCTGCGTTGCAGGGAAATTTCAGAAACGAGGTTATAAAACCGAAAGACCTTATCGGTATTCCGTGGCTCTTAGCGTTCGCGCTCAGAGCGGACGGCTGGTATCTGCGGCAGGACATAATTTGGAGCAAGTCCAATTGTATGCCCGAATCCGTTAGAGACCGCTGTACACGGTCACATGAGTATATTTTCCTGCTGTCAAAATCTCGAAAGTATTATTATGACAGCGAGGCGATTATGGAAAAGGCTGTGACTTCCGACAGAAGTTTTCCGAGAGGGTCAAAAGGCACGTTCACGCCAAATACGGGACGGCGAAAACAGGAAGAGTTTGGCAACAGAAGATATACGGGCTTTAACGAGCGTTATTTTGCCAAAGTCTCGCCGCTGAAACGCAATAAGAGGGACGTATGGAATGTTCCCACTTGCGGATTTAAGGGAGCGCATTTTGCCGTGTTTCCCGAAAAGCTTATAGAGCCTTGTGTGCTTGCAGGGTGTCCGAACGGCGGTACAGTTCTTGACCCATTCTGCGGAAGCGGTACTACGGGTGTGGCTGCCGCAAAAAATAATCGGAAATTTGTCGGGATTGAACTTAATCCCGAATATGCCGATTTGGCGCGAAAAAGAATTTCCGATACAAAAAACGAGCCTGCACCGTCGGCAAACAGCACAAGCTCAACAGGGAAATAATGAAAACTTAGACGCTTTTATTATATCCCCAAAAATAAAATTTGTCAAGTGTTTGGAGGAAGATAAACATATGAGCAATATTAATTATAATGACATCGACGAAATTACAGTACACAATCAGGAGGAGTTAGACGATATTCCTCTTGATTTTAAAGGCAAAATTTACATTGAATGTACGGCTACTGTCAGAGTATCAAATAGGTATTATTGGAGCGTCGTGGTGTGGGAAAACAGCTCCGTCGTGGCGTGGGGAAACAGCTCCGTCGTGGCGTGGGGAAACAGCTCCGTCGAGGCTAACTCTAATGTTCAGGTGGTAAATCACCTTATAAACGGAAAAATCAAACTGAGCGGTAATGCGCGAGAAGTTTTCATGCCCAAAAACATATTTGAATTTATGGATTTCTATGGCATTAAACACACAAAAACTAAAGCTGTTTTCTACAAAGCTGTAAGAAAAACGGATAACGGAACATTATATGCCAATTATAGCGGCGATTTTGAATATGTGGTTGGTGAAATGAAATCAGAGCCAAATATTAATACCGACCCCTCAGAAGATTGTGGAAGCGGTATACACATTTCAAATCTTAGTTGGGCTTTGAATTTTGGAAACAGCTGGAGCAATCTTGCCATAATCGAAGTCGAAACGAAAATTGAAGATATCGTTTTGCCCAAAAACACAGACGGTGAAGTCAGAACTTCAAAGGTAAAAGTCCTTAGGGAAGTTCCTCTCGAGGAATGCGGAGTGTACGGCAACATATTGGCTAAAAGACTTGCAAAATAACGGGGGACTTTAAAATGATATTGTTAGATTTAAACGAGCGCGAAGCGGAGATGGTTATTTCCGCACTGTTTAGTAAAATCGACGACCTGAGAGCAGACAAGATAATTCTCGAAAACAAAGTTGAAAAACTTAAAGAACAATTAAACTGTTCGAAAATTCCGAACAGTTCCGAAAGCGGGGCGGACGATAATGGGTGACTGCTGTATTTACGACCGCTTGGAACAGTGCTTTCACGACTGTGATAATTGCCCGCAGGCTCGGTGCGGTGAGGATAATGGGGTCGTATTCGACCCCTACGACAAATACGACAGGGAGGATTGACAATGAACGAAATAATTGAAGTCAAGCAGCTGCCGATCATTGTGGAGCAGCTCCAAACGATAAAGGCGAACGTGACCGCAAGAGTGAACGACGCGTTAAGCCTTGACTGCACGGAGGATACCGTAAAAGCGGTTAAAAGCGCGAGGTCTGACCTTAACAAGGAGTTTAAGGATTGGGAAGCAAGGCGCGGCGAGGTAAAAAGGGCGATAATGTCCCCCTATGAACAATTTGAGGCGGTCTATAAGGACTGCATTACCGACGTTTTCAAAAAAGCAGATACCGAATTAAAGGACAAGATCACGGAGGTCGAAAACGGCGTAAAAGAGCGCAAATCTGCGGAGGTAAAAGAGTATTTCATCGAATACGCTCAGAGCCGCAATATTGATTTTCTGACCTTTGAAAGGTCGGGCGTAAAGGTCGGCTTGTCCGATAGTCTCAAAAAGCTTAAAGAACAGGCAAAGGCTTTTGTTGACCGCGTTTCAGACGATTTGAACCTAATTGAAACACAGGAACACAGCACGGAAATACTTGTGGAGTACAAGCGGTCTCTTAACGCGTCCGCGGCGATCACAACGGTTATTGACCGTTACAAGGCTATTGAAGCGGAAAAGGAACGGGAAGCTGAAAGGCAGCGGCTTGACCGGCAAGCCAAGGAAGCCGAAAAGGCGGTCGACGAAATTATTACGGCTCCCGATGAGCCTGTTATTGCACCGCTGACGGTTGAAGAAAGTGATCCCGTACTTACGCTTATGTTTAAAGTTACCGCGCCCAAAAGCAAGCTGAACGAGCTCAAAACATTTTTGATAAACGGAGGATATGATTATGAATAATGCTCCTGTAGCGAATAAACTTAAATTCTCGGCGGCTATCTCAACGCCAACCTACATCGGTCTCATTAACCGAACCTTGGGAGATCCTAACAGGGCGAAACGTTTTATCGCGTCTATTACTTCGGCGGTTGCTGTAAACCCTGCATTGCAGGACTGCACGCCCAATACAATACTTGCGGGCGCGCTTCTCGGAGAAAGCCTTAATCTTTCGCCGTCCCCGCAGCTGGGACAGTTCTACCTCGTTCCGTTCAAAAATAAAAAAGCGGGCGTTACCGATGCGCAGTTTGTACTTGGCTACAAAGGATATATTCAACTTGCATTGCGTACGGGTCAGTACAGGCGGCTTAATGTGGTCGCTGTAAAAGAGGGCGAGCTTATAAGCTATAACGCGTTTTCGGAGGAACTTGTGTGCAATTGGATAGAGGACGAAGAACGGCGCGCGGGTTTAAAAACCGTCGGATATGCCGCACGGTTCGAGTATATGAACGGTTTTGAAAAGGTTCTTTATTGGAGCAAAGAAAAAATGATTGCTCATGCTGACAGATACAGCCCTGCTTTTTCGGCTGCCGTTGCGAAAAGAATCGAAAACGGCGAAATACCCGCAAGCGAAATGTGGAAATATTCCTCGTTCTGGTATAAAGATTTTGACGGCATGGCTATGAAAACAATGCTCAGACAAATAATCGGCAAGTGGGGTATTATGTCATCGGAAATTGAGGCGGCGTTTGAAAAAGACGCGTCGGTCGCAAATGTAAGCAGCAGCGGAGAAATATTTACCGAACCGGCAGACAGCGAAGAACCGCAGCAGATTATTCAGCAAGACGAGCCATCGGAAACGCCGCAAATGCCTGAAACTAACGAGGCGATAACTTTTGATGACATATAACATCATTTCTACGGGTAGTATCGGCAACGCTGTTGTCATAAACGGTTTTATCCTTATTGACTGCGGCGTGTCGTTTAAGTCCTTGAAAAACGTATACAAAAATCTTAAGCTTGTTCTTTTGACACACATTCACAGAGACCACTTTAATGCCGCGACAATCAGGCAGCTTGCTAAAGAACGTCCCACGTTATTTTTCGGCTGCTGTGAATGGCTTATAAAGCCCCTTATTAACTGCGGTCTAAATAAGTCAAAAATATTACCTTTTAAATGCGGTCAAATGTATGATTTAGGCGCGTGTAAGGTGTCGCCCATTAAGTTATACCACGACGTTCCAAACTGCGGCTATAGGCTGTATATTGGCTCTGAAAAGGCGTTGTACATAACCGACAGCGGAACGGTCGAGGGAATAACCGCACGGGATTACGATCTGTACATGATTGAGGCAAATTATCGTACCGATGAAATAACGGAGCGGATCCGTGAAAAAGAAGCGACGGGTGAATACTCCTACGAAAAAGATGTTTTATACCGCCATCTGTCAAAGGAACAAGCCGATGATTTTTTACTCAATAATATGGGCAATAAGGGCGAATTTGTATATTTGCATATGCATAAGGAGGGTATCAAGAATGTCTAATTACGAATACTTACGCAGCTTGTCTCTCAAAGAATTGGCAAAAGAGATTGTGAATTTGCCTTTATGCGTAGCTTGCGACCGTATCAGCGGCGAATGGGGCTGCAACGGCGGCGATTGTTCCAAAGCTGCCGTTGAGTGGCTCAAATCCGAGAGAATGGTGCAAAATGGCGGATAAGAAAAGCTTTGTGTTCTATCACAAATGGAAAGAATTGCTTGAAGATTTATCCGCCGAAGATGTCAAAGGCGTTATGCTTGCTTTAATTGATTATTCAGAGATCGGCACAATTCCAACGCAACTTTCCCCGATTGCGAATCAAACTTTTAAGTGTGTTCGGCAATCAATTGATGAGGATACTCAAAAATGGGAAAGCGTTTGTAAGCGCAATGCCGAAAACGTAAAAAAACGTTGGGATAAAAGTGGTAATACCAAAAATACCACCGTATACAGTGGTAAAGGGCCGTATAAAAAAAATACCAAAAATACCGATAATGATTATGATAATGATTATGATAATGATTATGATAATGATTATGAATTAACACCCCCTACCCCCTCAAAGGGGAAAAACGCCTCTAAAAAACGAGCCTCAAAGCCTGAAATTGATAAAACCCAATTTGCCGAATTTGTCAGCATGACCAATGACGAATACACGTCACTCGTTGCGAAACTCGGTGAACAGGGTGCAAAGCGGTGCATTGAGATACTCGACAATTACAAGGGTTCAAGCGGTAAAACATACGAATCGGACTATCGGACAATTTTGAATTGGGTGGTAGAGCGATATGAGAAGGAACTTTCTAAATCTCATGCGCAGCCTATTCAAAATAATTACGAATTTGACCCGAATGATCCTTACAGGAACTGGAGGTAAATCATGTCTGAAATAAAATCGGCAGGAAATATTATCGAAAGCATTATGTGTAAGGCCGAAAGCGGTATTCCGAAAAACAAGGCTGACTACATAAACGATGAGGACGGCTTACTTTGGTGTGGAAAATGCCATACCCCGAAGCAATGTAGAATAACAATGCTTGGCAGGATTTACACGCCCTACTGCCTTTGCAAATGCGGTCAGGAACGTCTTGCGGAGGAAAAGGCAGAACGCGAGCAGCAGGAACGGTTCGCAGAGGGTCAGCGTCTTAAAACGGTCAGCGGAATGTCCACCGCTCTTTTGCAGAACAGATTTGAGGGCTACCGTGTTACGGCGGAAAATCAAAAGGCATACGCTCTTTGCAGACGGTACGCCGAACGCTTCGAGAAAATGCCTAAGAAAAATCAAGGCTTGCTTTTGTGGGGCGGAGTTGGTACTGGCAAAACCTTTTCGGCGGCGTGTATTGCCAACGCTTTACTTGACAGAGGCATAAGCGTTGTTATGACAAGCTTTGCGCAAATTTTGGGCAAGGGTAAAGGTTTTGACGTTGATAGTGAAACGGCTGACAGACTAAACCGCGCAAAGGTACTCATAATCGACGATCTGGGAGCGGAGAGGAATACCGATTTCGCTCTTGAAAGGGTCTACAGCATTATCGACAGCAGATATGCGGCGGGAAAGCCTATGATACTTACCACAAACCTTGATTTGTCAGAAATGCAGATGTGTACAGATATTCGGTACAAACGGGTGTACGAAAGAATTTTGGAGGTTTGTTATCCTGTGAGATTTGCAGGAAATTCCCTGCGGAAAGCGGAGGCGGCGAACAGATTCAGAGAAATGGAGGAATTTTTGAAATGAGCGTTATGATAAACGCAGTTATAACGGGCGTTGACGAGGTGAGTTTCACAATTCCCATAGCACCCGTCACAAAGAAAAATCACGGTCGTATCGTGATGTGCGGAAGATATCCGAAGTTGCTGCCGAGCGAAGCATATGAGCGGTACACAAAGGCGGCAATGCCGTTTCTGAAAGTGATACATAGTTTTGCGAAGATGATTGACAGTCCCGTGAACCTGAAATGCGTTTTTTACCTTGACAAGCGGCGTAAGAGTGATTTGGCTGGTTACTTACAAGCTGTTCAGGACTTGCTTGTAGAGTCTGGGATATTGGCGGACGATAACCGTAATATCGTGGCTTCTGTTGACGGAAGCGCGGTGCTGTACGACAAGGCAAATCCACGGACGGAGGTCACGATTACCCGAAAGGAGAATTACGAGCAATGGGTGTCGAAAAATGAAAATAAATAATGAGGAACAAGGAGTAGGCATATGGAACATAAAACAGAACTTAAACCATGCCCATTTTGCGGAGAAAGAGTTGTTTTGTGGAACACAGGGTATGGTGTTGTAAAAGTTGTGGAGTGTAAAAATTGCAAAGTGCGATTTGTTTTTTCGTGGGATAAAGCGGAAAATAATGTAGAGTTGGCAGAATTGTGGAACAGGAGAGTTGAATGAAAAACATCTTAGCTAATGTAATGAAAGGCGTAAAAAATGAGCAATGAAATTTTCACACACCCCAATAAATACGGATACAACCTTTCCATAAATCACCCCGTGATCGGCGCGTTTTACAACGATTTTTTCCGCAGATTCAAGCTTTCTCACAAAATGGGTATGGGCGATAAACAAAGGCCGCTATACGAAAAGCTCTTGTGGAAATACCTTAGGAGCATATGCCGCAGCTATGATAAAAATCTGTTGCTCCCGCCGATAAGCGATAACGGGTTTCTTTTCACCCAAATTATCGGCGAACAAAGCGAATCGCTTAATATCTTTTTGACCGAAAAATTAAATCTTTACAAGGCGTTGGACCAGTTTGCGAAAAAATATTCCGAAGAGCTGATACCGATTGCGGAAACATTGAAACCGTCCCAAACCTATTTAGATTGGGTAAGCGGTGATTATGATTATCATAAACAGGAGAAATAAATCATGGCATTAACATTAGGTAGCCTGTTCGACGGTTTGGGAGGCTTTCCCCTTGCGGCGGAAGTTTTAAAGGAGGATTGAAAAATGCTTGAAATACTCTACCGAATATATGAGGTAGCGGACGAGGAGACCAAAGAAAAGAACCTACAGAGCGGTATAGATTTTGGACTGTTCTCCACAAGCAAAGCAGAAAATATCGAGCTTCTCATGGACTGCCTTATATGTGACACTCGGGAGCAATTCAAGGAAATAATCCGCAGCGAATACGGAGACGGCATTGCCTTTCGGTACAGCAGAAAGCTCAAACCCGGTGATGTGTACTGTATTATCATTGGCGAACATTGCTACAATACTGAGAATTATTTTAATAAAATCAAGTTTAAATGCGACCATTGCGGAGCAGAGATTGAGACATACTACAAGAACCCTATAGGATTTTCGCCCTATGAGATACGCAGCGAATTGTATGGAATAGAGGATTATTCCAAAAAGAGGTTTTGTTCCAACAAGTGCAAATCCGGCTTTTTGAAACATGAACGCCGTACCCTCCGTCCCGCCGACGATACCGAATTTTACGTCACACGGGATATGTTCACGGAAGATATTTCGGGGTACATATACAAGATAACCAAGAAATCCACGGGAGAATTTTATGTAGGTCAGACCCAATACGCACCCGTGTTTAGGTGGGGTCAGCACTTGAAAACGGAGCGTTTCCCGATTGCGGGTATTCTCGATTACAAGTTTGAGGTACTTGAAATAGTCCCGAAAGGCGAGAATATCCTCGAAAGAGAAAAGCACTATATTCAGCTTCTCTATCGGGAAAATCCCGAAAAGTCGCTGAATATAGCGTGTGTTGCAGGAGCGTATGACAACGATCCGAGCCAAATGGAATTAAAGATAAGCGACTGATACAAAACGGCGCGGGTCAAGATTTATAAAAATATACTTTGGAGGTAAAGAAAAATGAATGATAGATTTTTAAGCCGCGGCAAGCGGAAGGATAACGGCGAATGGGTTGAGGGGTATTATCTTTCTCAAAATAAAGTTGTTATAAGTTATTTTGAAAAAGGAGAATATGATTCCGATGAAGATTTGACAAATTGTAAATGCGTTGTTCACCGAGTGCTGCCCAAAACCGTTGGCGGCTGCACGGGCAAAAAAGACAAGAATGGCAGAATGGTTTTCGAGGGAGACATATTGCGGGTGAAAAAGTTTAATGACGATCCTGTAATCGGCAAAGTCGTTTTCAACGAAAATACAGCAGGATTTGAAGTTTGGTGGAATATAGTCGTGGGCGCATACGGCGAAAAAGCGACACGAAAAGAAAATTTTGCGGTATGCGGTCAAATGGAGGTTATCGGAAACATTTACGATACCCCCGAGTTACTGAAATGATTGGAGGATTAAGGATTTATGAATAAGAAAGAATTAGCGGAAATCAGAAAAATTTTCAACGAGAGCAGCGGCTTCTTTACGCTTGACCGTGTCCTGACGGCTTATGTCGATCCTGAAAAGAACGTTCTTTACAAGGAGAACAAGAATTATGCCCTCATTCCCGAGGACGAGGGAACGGTCATGTTTGAGACGCTGCGAAAGGTTCTCGGCGGCAGTCTCGGGAAACATCTTGCGGAGTACGCATTTTCCAAGGATAAAGCAGAGGAAAAAGGCACAAACGGAGCGTATGTCCCCCTCAGTCTGACTGTCAAAGGAAAGCTCCAAAACGCGTATGCGAATGACGAACTGCTTGAAAAGATTATTCGCAATTACGAGTGCAGCGGCGCATACGCGGTCATTATAGGATATTGTACATACAGCATTACCTCCCGCCACGATGAAAACGACGAGGATTTCGGTGACAGAGAGGACGAGTACAGATTTATCGTGACTGCTCTTTGTCCCGCCTGCGCGGGGGACGACGGTCTGATGTTCGACAGGAACAACGCCTCAATTATCAAGAAAAGCAACACCGACCTGCTTATCAGCAAGACCCCTACGGACGGTTTTCTGTACCCCGTTTTCAGCGACCGTCAGCCCGACCCGAACAGCGTTTTAGTCTACACCAAAACGCCGAAAAAGCCCAACATCTCAATGGTTGAGGACGTACTGGACTGCGATTTCGTTATGACTTGTCAGAACGAAAAAGCGGCTTTCGGGAAGATACTTTCGGAGGTTTTGGGGGACGATTTGAGTTACACGGTTATTACGCAGGTGAACGAAAGATTGAGCGAGATTGTGGCGGGGCATAAAAATGATACCGCACTCCCGAAAATCAATGAAAATACGTTATGCGGAATCCTTTTGGGTATCGGCTTTGACGATAAAAGCTTGGAAGCTCTTCCTGCTGCTTTCGAAGATAACGTCCCGAACGGCGAGGGACTTAATGCTGTAAACCTTGCGGAAAACAAAGTAGTCATAAAAACTTCCGAGGCAACGGTCAGCGTTGCGGGGATTGCTGCCGACAAGGTCAGGACAAGCGTTCAGAACGGCAGGAAGTGTCTTGTTATCGACCTTGACGATCCGAATGTTACTGTTAATGATATTGATGTCAGACTTTGAAAGGAGGCGTAAAAATGATAAACAATGTTACAATAATGGGTCGGCTCACGGCTGACCCCGAATTAAAGCAGACCCCGAGCGGAGCGTCCACCTGTACCGTGACTGTTGCCGTCGAGCGTAGCTACGCGCCGCAGGGACAGGAAAGGCAGACGGATTTTATTCCTGTTGTGGCTTGGAGACAGACCGCCGAATTTATCAGCAGGAACTTTTCTAAAGGGAAGCTGATAGCCGTCACGGGTCAACTTCGTACTCGTACTTACACGGACAAGCGTTATTCAGATGTGACACATTACGTTATGGAGCTGTACGCCGATAGCGTAAGCTTCTGCGGGGACAAAACAACTGCACCCGCACAGCCAGCGCCACCCCCTACAGTTCTCGCAGTTCCTGATAAGCCCGCCGAACCGCAGGCGGAACAAGCGAGATTTTACGATTTTGAGGGGATTATAGGGGACGATAATTTACCGTTTTAATAAAAGGAGAGTGAAATAATGGCACGTTCAAAATCTGAAAGGCTTTTGCAAAATGGTTATCCTTTAAATTTGTTAACCGAACTTTCGGGCGGCTCTTTTGTCAAAACTATAACACTTAACGACTGTGCTTGCTTGGAATATTTGCTTAATAAAAATTTAACAGAATTACAATATAGCACACTATTGCTTCGTTATCGGTTTAAGCTTACTTGCGAGATGTGCGGAAAATTGTTGAATTGTTCCAGACAAGCTGTAGCACAATACGAAAACGTTGCATTAAGTAAACTGCGTGAGCTTAAAGAAATTTGCGGCTTTTTGGCAACTGGCAAATTTGACATTATAGAAAAATCAGCCAAAACAGAAGAAAAAGCCTTAAGCAACAAAGAACTGGACAAAACAGTTAATGATTTAAAATCAGAAGTTGAAAAGCTTTCGAGAGTTTCTGATACATTGGCAATTCTTGACTGCGTAAGGGCTATTAGCGGGGAGAAAACCTATTTTACGTTGCACAAGAGCGTAGAGGGGCTTGGTTTTTCTGTGCGAACTTACAACTGCTTGGTTCGCAATAACATAAAATGCGTGGCTGACATTTTATACAAATGGAATGATTTGCCTAAACTGCGGAATTTAGGTGTTTTTTGTGCGTGGGAAATTATGGACAAAATGTATGAATTAGGGTTTAAAGTGCCTAAAGGTACATTAGAAACGGACGATTAAATTATTATATGGCAACGGGTGAGCTGACAGCTTGCCCTTTTGCCGATTTTAAATTAAGGAGGAATTAACGTGACAGTCGAGGAACTTCTTAACAAGCTTGAAAAAATAGTCCCTAATGAACGAGCTATCGAAAATATTGATTATGACATACATTCAATACAGTTAAAAATTGGCAAGTTGGAGGACGAAATAAAAAGACTTGAAAGAAAACGTGATGATATATCTTTAGAGAATGAGGCAACCAAAGAAACGGTAAACAAAATGCCTACAAATACATACAGAAAAATGCTTAAATTACATTATATTGACGATAAGACGTGGGAAACGGTTGCAGAGGCTATAAATTATTCTGTAAAGCAGCTTTATAATTATCGTTTCTCAGCTTTGGAAGAATGCCTTAAAACGTGGAACGAAAAATAGCAGTAAAGTTTATTGAAGTGCAGTTTGAAGGCGGTATATGCTTTGTTTGAGAGATGTAAACCAAAAGAGAGGTGGTGTAATTGGCAGCAAGACTTACCGACAGACAAAAGAAGAAAATTATTGCCGATTACGTCCAGTTTGGCAGTTATAGCACCGCAGGAAAAATGAACGGCGTTTCTCGGCAAACTGTTAAGCGAATTGTTGCGGATTGTGCGGATTTGAACGAAAAGTTACAGCAAAAAAAAGAGGAAAATACTGCCGATATTATCGAATATATGGAGCGGCAGAAAAACAGCGTTTGTAAAATACTCGATATTTGTTTAAACGAGTTGGAAAATCCTGATAAGTACGCCAAAGTGCCACCGCAGCAGATAGCCACAACTATGGCGATACTGATAGACAAGTACACTGCAGACAACGGCAGAACACCCGATACATCCGAAGCGGAGGACGACGCATTGACCGCCTCGCTTAAAGAATTGGCAAAGGAGCTTGAAAAAAATGATTGAATTAAAACCTTGCCCGTTTTGCGGGGGAAAGGCAAGACTAAAAAGGTTAAGAGGTGGTTACAAAACAAACCCAACTACAGCAATTTTTGATAGTTGGCAAGTAGTTTGCCAAAGTAATTGTTGCCGAACTTCTGAATTTGAGGACGAAATTTACCACGCAGACAACGGAGAAGTTGTTGTTAAGCACAACGGCGCGGAGGAAGCTGCGGAAACTTGGAATAAAAGGGTATGAAAGGTATGATTAGCCCCAAACAGCGAAAAATCCTCGCTTTCCCACACACCAATTACGACGCTCTTATTTGCGACGGAGCGATAAGGTCGGGAAAGACGGCTATTATGACTATAGCCTTTATAGACGACGCTATGAGGCGTTACAACGGTCAGCGATTTGGCATATGTGGTAAAACTGTTGACAGCGCAATAAAAAATATCATTGTGCCGTATATTAGCACGGCGTATGCAAAAAGAAAATACCGTTTGCAATGGAAACGCTCCGAAAAGGTGTTAATTGTAAGCAAAGGCAAAAAGTCAAATATCTTTGAAATTTTTGGTGGTCGTGACGAAAGCAGCTTTGCCCTCATTCAAGGTCGTACCCTTGCAGGTGTGCTTATTGATGAGGTTGCTTTAATGCCGCGCTCTTTTGTGGAGCAAGCTTGCGCCCGTTGCTCCGTTGACGGCTCTAAACTGTGGTTTAACTGCAACCCAAACAGCCCGCAACATTGGTTTTATTTGGAGTGGATAAAAGAGGCAAGAAGTAAGAATGCCCTGCACTTGCATTTTGACCTTGAAGATAACCCGTCCTTGACGGAAAGCGTTATAAACCGATACAAAAACGACTATAAAGGCGTGTTTTATCAGCGTTATGTGTTAGGTCAATGGTGCGTTGCAGAGGGCTTGGTGTATGATTTCGGCGAGAAAAACATCACCGACGAACGCCCCGAAAGCGGCGAATATTACATAAGTATAGACTACGGCACAATGAACCCATTTTCTGCGGGATTATGGTGCTTGCGTGGGGCTAAAGCTGTGCGTATCAAGGAGTATTATTACAACGGCAGAGCAAAGAACATACAACTTACCGATGAACAATATTGTGATGCCGTGGAGCAGCTTGCCAAAGGCTATGAGGTACGCAAGGTTATTGTTGACCCGTCTGCCGCCTCTTTTATAACCGCCCTGCGAAAGCGCGGATTTACGGTTATGCAGGCAAAAAACGAAGTCTTGGACGGTATCAGACGGACGGCGACAATGTTAGAAAACGGCAATATAAAGATACACCGCTCCTGCGGAGACACTATTAGAGAGTTTGGCTTGTACAGTTGGGACGAAAAAGCAACGGAAGATACCGTAATCAAAGAAAACGACCATGCAATGGACGATATACGTTATTTTGTCAATACGATTTTGAGATATAAGGCTAAGTGCTAAGAGCAAAAAGCGGCAAAGCTTGGAATATGAGGCAAAACGGAGGATTAAACAATGACAAGATATAAAAAAGAGTTAAACAAAATGCAAGATGAAATAGCAAAATACAACGCGGTTTTGTCTGTTTTGGTTGAGTTTGAAAATACGCTTAATTTATACGAAAACGACAATTGCGCTTGCGATGATAAAGATTTTGTAACAGGAAAAACAAGTCCTTTAATGCAGCAAGATGTTTGTGCGAAAATATTTGATTATGCTATGAATAAATCAACTCCAATTATTGAAAAAATGATAAAAATGATAGGTGAAATATACAATGAAAATCCCAGAAATAATAAAAATCGGTGGTAAACTTTACACAGTTGAGGAAACGGACAATTTGCGTTTAGGCTCGCTTAACTGTACCGCTGAATGTGATTATGAAAATATCCACGAAGTTGTACACTCTATAGCGGACAATCTTGGCTATAAGCAGCAGGACGAACAAGCTGTTGAAGCGTTTGCACAGGCTTTGTATGCCGTGATAGTGGGCAACCAAGAAGTGTTTTGCGTAACAATTAAGTCATAGGGGGATTAGTTTAGTGAAAACCTACCAAGATTTGCAAGAAGTACGGAAAAAGAACGACGAAAAAGAACTTATGTCTTTTCTCATAGCCGCCATAAACGACCACAAGAGCAGCGAGATGTACAAAATGGCTATTGAAGCCGATTTGTATATGCGGCATAAAAACGCCTTTATATACAACGCTGTTGACTTGATAGAGGACGCTTTAGGAAGACGCGTTCCAACTCTTTCGGACGCAGTTAAATGCGCAAGTGGATTTTTCCCGACGTTTGTTATACAGCAAAATCAATATCTTTTAGGCAATGGCGTAACGTTTAATAACAAGCAGACAAAGGACAAGTTAGGTGGCGATGAATTTGACGATAAACTGTCGTTTATGGGAGAAGCTGCGTTGTGGGGCATAGTTTCTTTTGGTTTTTACAATCGAAATAAAGTCGAAACATTTAAGCTTGGCAGTATAGACGAACCGTCGTTTGTTCCATTGTGGGACGAAGAAAACGGCAGTCTGCGGGCGGGTATACGTTTTTGGCAGATAGACCCGCAAAAGCCGTTGCGAGTTACTCTTTATGAAATGGACGGTATTACTGAATATATGCAGCGTAAGAGCGAGGAAATGAGGGAATTAACGCCAAAAAAGACGTACAAACAAAAAATATATTCTACCAAAAAAGACGGTGTTATAGGAATATCCAACGGAGGCAATTACCCTGCATTTCCAATAGTTCCGTTTTGGGGCAATCCCGAACACCAAAGCGAACTTGTAAGCATAAAAGGCAAAATAGATATGTACGACCTTATTTCAACAGGTTTTGCGAGGGACGAACAAGAAGCGGCTACTATATATTGGACTATCAGTAATGCGGGAGGTATGGACAAAAAAGATCTCAAAGAATTTGTTGAAAATCTTAGAGTTGTTCGCGCAGCAAACACAAGCGAACAAACGAGGGTAGAAGCGCATACTGTTGAAGTTCCGTATCAAAGTCGTGAAACTTATTTGAACCGCCTTGAAAACGATATGTACAGAGATTTTATGGCGTTAAATCTTAGAGATATATCGGCAGGGAACAACACGGCAACCGCTATAGAAGCCGCATACGAAACTCTGAACAATAAGGCAGACCGTTACGAATACTGCGTAAGGCAATTTATAAAGGGCTTGTTAGAACTTGCGGGAGTGGACGACGCTCCCACGTTCAAACGCTCTAAAATTGTAAATGTTGCGGAACAAACAAACGCGGTTCTTGCTATGGGAAATTACATTGATGATAGGACGGCGTTAAATTTGTTCCCTCTTATTTCTGTTGATGAAGTGGACGAAATTCGCGCTCGAAAAGCAGAGGAGGAAATGGGACGGTATGAAGATACAGCGGCTGAGGAACAGGAAGAACCGCTCGGAAATACAAGCAAGGAGGCTGAATAAAAATGAAAAATGCTATTAAATGGGTAATGATACATAACATTGCCGTGATTATCGGTTTTGTTATGCTTGCGGTAATATTAAGCATTGGTGGATAGTATTTTTTTCTTTACTGTTTACACATTGTTTTCGTTCTGGCGGAGATAGCAAAGAGAGTGATGAGTAATGCCCGACAAGGCACACAAACAAACCGATAAAAAACTCTTGAAAATGGAGCAGCATATCAAGGATATATACGCACAGGCAGAGGGTGATATGCGGGCAAAGTGGGAGGAGTTTATGGAGAACGCCGAGAAACGCACCGTAAAGCTCCGTGAGCGGCTTGAAGCGGCTTTAAAGGGTAATGACCCCAAAGAGATAAAAGAGGCAAGAGCGGCATTACAGCAGCGTTTAGAGTACGTCACGTTCCGCAATGAGCAGTACAAGAAAATGGTGGAGCAAATGGTGGCAAACTATGAACACGCCAACGAAATCGCCCTCGCATACATAAACGGCGAATTGCCCGAAATTTATACCTTGAATTACAACTATATTGGTAAGGATATAGAAAAACAAGTCGGCAGGAACGTCCAGAAAGCCTTTGCAAAAGAATACTCTTTTACATTGGTAGACCAAAACACGGTTTATCTGCTTGCCAAAAAGAATAAAAGCCTCTTGCCGTACAAAAAAGTCAACGTGCCTAAAGACTTGCGCTGGAACACCAAACAGATAAACGCGCAAGTCATGCAGGGTATTTTGCAAGGCGAAAGTATGCACAAAATAGCTGCACGTCTGCAAACCGTCACGGACATGACCTCCTCCGCCGCCATACGCAACGCCCGTACTATGGTTACGGGAGCGGAAAATGCAGGACGTATGCGCGCTGCGGATAAAGCCATTGATGACGGCGTGGTTATGAAAAAATCGTGGCTTGCAACGCACGACGAACGTACCCGTGACTGGCATATGGACTTAAACGGCGTGGAAGTTGAGAACGACGAACCGTTTGAGAATGATTATGGTAAGATTATGTACCCAGGCGACCCCCACGCACACCCTGCAAACGTCTATAATTGCCGTTGTACATTGGTTTATGTCGTTGTTGGAATTAAAAAGCCAAACGGTGAAATTGTATACTTCAAGGGAGGTAAATAATGGGTAAGGAAATAACGAACGTAACTATAACTGACAATACGGGTTTAGTCCGTGAGGCTTTAGCAAGAGCGACAAGACAAGCTCTTGCAGCAATAGGGACAACGGCAGAACGATATGTAAAAGAAAATATGACATACGACACTACACCTCCTAAGCCTCCTATTGATACGGGATTGTTAAGAAATTCTATGACTTATGTCGTTTCGGGAGAAGAGGCGCATATAAAAAATTATAAGGCTGATAAAGGCGACGAAAGCGGCGAATATTCTGGAACAGCTCCCGCAACGCCCAAAAACACCGTATACGTGGGAACAAATGTAGAATACGGCGTTTTTATTGAGGAGGGAACGGGTATTCACGCCGCAGGAAACAAAGGCAGAAAAGACCCGTGGGTTTATACCGACGAAAAAACAGGCAAAAAACGTGTTACGGCAGGATATACAGCCCGTCATATGATACGCCGAGCTGTAACGGAGCATACGGACGAATATAGGGAGATTGTCAAGCAAACATTTAAGGCTAACGAGTAAAATAACCCCGCAATCGTTAAGACTGCGGGGATTTTTATAGTAAAGTTTATTGAAGTGCAGTAGTTTTCCACCATAAAATATAGTTAATAGTTATAAATTAAGCGGAGGATTGCAAAGTGCAGAAAAAACGACTGTTAACAGATGATTATGTTGAAGCCGCTGAAAAAGTTCTTGCAAAAGGTGAACGAACATTGACTGTGCCTATCAAGGACGGGGTGAGACTTTTTTCGCTTAATCAAAAAGAGATAAAATTTGTTAAGCAGGAAGAGGTGAGCCAAACAAAACTGGATAAAGCACCAATGCCAACCCCAAATACTATGGATTATCTTTCTTTTGCAGGGTGCGGCTGTTCTCGCAAAACAAATTACAAAGAAAATTGCTATTTTTATGAGGCGGTAAGGGATATGGGTGCAACAATACCAACTTGCAATTATTATGCAAAATTAGGATATTGCCCTTGTGAGGATTGCAACAAATACATAAGCAAATCGACCGTTTTTGAAATGGTAAAAAATAAAGTTGCAAATTAAGCGTGAGGAAATAAAATGCAATTGCTATATACAGGATACTTAGGGGATTTGTACGTTACTGATACTGGCACGTTAATTAAAAAACAGCATTGTTATTGTAACTATAAATACAAACCAGACAAGCTATGCGAAATATTTTACGAATGTGGAAACAGAGGCACAGATTATGACCGCCAATATCATACAGCTTTAAATTTTGTTGGCAAACCATTAGAAGATTTAAAACAAGAAATTAAAAGACGTGCGTTAATAAACGAAAAAATCAGAGAAAAACGGCAAAAACAAATTGACGATTGGAATTCCCAAGAAAATAAAATCAAGCAATTTTTAATAGGCATAGACAAAAAAGTATATGATTTTGAAACAGGGTTTAACGTATATGTGCTTACTAATACCAAGCACACAAAGAAAGAGCAAATTGATTTTGTTAAAAATCATAAAAAGCTTTTTATAAACTTTGTTGTAAAAGAAATCAAAAAAATACGCAAAGGCAAATATTCGGATTTATTGCCATTTTGTTATATATCTGAAATAACAGTTAAAAACAACAACGAAATAGTTGTAACTTTTGAGATAAAAGAAGAATTGCAAGAAAAATTGCAATTGTTAAATTAAATATTATCCTCGCTCTAAGCGTTGAGTGAGAAGAACCAAGCGTGGTTATTGTTGAGAAATCAGCAGTAATCACGCTTTTGCTTTTATGTGGTGGCGGAATAGGTAGACGCAAGTGGTTCGGGCGTGAGAACCGTTCGGAGTGTGCGCACACGAAGAACAAAAGACGCTATGCAAGGTGCAAATCCTTGCCCGCATACAACGATAAAACCCGCTTATGCGGTTTTATAAATCATTCTTAGGGTAGCTCCCGTAACAGCGAGAAAGGAATGTAATTATGGCAGATTTTGAAAGCATTATTAAAAATCATTGCAGCGAAGACGGGGGTATTCCCGCCGAAGCTATTGCCAAACTGACAAAGGCTATCAGCACTACTGTTGGAAATGAGTTTGTTGAGAAAACCCGTTATAAGGCAAAACTGGAGGAAATCGAAACGCTCAAAACAGAAAAGCAGACCGCCGAAGACAGCGCAACAACCGCTGAAAGCTGGAAAAAAAAGTACGAAACACTTGAAGCAGAAACAAAGGCAAAGGAAACAAGGTCGGCAAAGGAAAAGGCGTACCGCTCTTTGCTTGAAGCCGCAAGCGTGGACGGTAAACATCACAATATGCTTGTCAAGGCGGCGAAAGAGGATATTGACGGCATTGAACTTGACAAGGACGGCAATATCAAGAACGCCGACAAACTGACAGAGAAAATTAAAACCGATTGGTCGGGCTTTATTGTCGGCGTAACCGAAATAGGGGCAAACACCCCTAATCCGCCTGCGAACAATGGCAGCAAAATGACGAAAGCCGATATTTATGCTAAGGACGATAACGGCAAGTATAAGCTTGACACAACAACACGGCAAAACGCTCTTGCCGAAATGTTGAGAAACGAAGGAGGAACTTAATTTTATGGCGGTAAAAGAAAACCTTACCATGACGAGTGATTTTACAATCAAAGCCCGTGAAGTGGACTTTGTAACCCGTTTTACGGACACTTGGGAAGCTCTACGCGAAATTATGGGCATTATGCGCCCTATTGAAAAAACACCCGGCACAACACTTACAAGTTACACGGCAAGTGTTACATTGGAAAACGGCGACGTTCCCGAGGGCGAAGAAATTCCTTACAGCAAAGCAAAAGTTAAACCTGTTTCATACGCAGACCTTAAACTTAAAAAGTATGCTAAAGCTGTTACTATTGAAGATGTTGAAAAATTTGGAGCAACCGCAGCGGTGCAAAAAACGGACGAAGCGTTTTTGTTTGAGTTGCAGAGCGTTGTAATGGACAACTTTTACAGCTTTATTTTGACGGGCTCGCTCACAAAAACAGCTGTAAATCTCCAGTCGGCGATCGCCTCTGCTATCGGCTTGGCAAAGGACAAGTTTAAGAAAATGCACAAAAATTCGTCCGAAATAGTGGTAATTGTCAACACTTTGGATATTTACGACTATTTGGCTGCAGCGGGAATTACCACACAAAATGCTTTTGGTATAGAATACCTTAAAAATTTTTTGGGCGCAGCCTCTATGATTATATCGTCCGAAATACCGCAAGGCAAAGTTATTGCAACTCCTGCCGGCAACATTGATTTGTATTACATTAACCCCGCACACAGCGATTTTAAACAGCTTGGACTTGATTACACAGTACAGGGCGAAACAAACCTCATAGGCTTCCACGCAAACGGCGACTATTCTCACGCGGTAGGCGAAAGCTTTGCGCTTATGGGTATGAAGCTGTGGGCTGAATATCTTGATGGTATCGCTGTTGTGTCTATACAAGGGGCAGGCGGCGAGGGCGGTGAAAACGATAACCTCGAAACGCAAGACCTCGAAGCTCCCGACCTTAGCGGTATGTCCAAAGACGAACTGCTTGCCTATGCGGCAGAAAACGGAGTAAAGGGCGTAAGCAATGCAGACAAGAAAGAAAATATAATCGCTGCTATCGAAGCGGCTATGTAAAGAAAGGCGGCGCAGTATGATTGACGAAATCTGCACGGAGCTGAAAAACTGGTTTGTTACCGACGGCGACAAACATTTTGGCACGTTTACAATTTCAGACGGTCGGATTGCGCCGTCTGACTTTTTACAGCAAGGGCAGTATTACCGCGTTATCGGGTCGGTGTTTAATGACGGTGTACATAGATACGGCGACGATACTGATATACTGACTCCCGAAATCTTTAAAGGTGCAGTATGGGCTATGCGTGTACCGTATGCGGTTGTGCAGTTGTCGGTTGAGGTTGATAACTGGGTTAAAAATTACGGTGAAATACTGGCAAGCCCGTACACGTCCGAAAGCTTTGCGGGGTATTCTTACAGCAAGGCTACAAATGCGAGCGGCGGTTCGGTGACGTGGCAAGACGTTTTTCGTTCCCGCCTTAACAAATGGAGGAAAATATGAGTTTACTTGATAAAACAATGGAAGATTGTGTAATGCTTGATAAAACTACAGTCCCCGACATTTACGGCAGCGGTATAATCATCACGTACAAAGAGGGCGCGTCGTTTACGGCTAACGTTGTTTTTGACAGTTCTACGCAAGGTAAAATAGCCGCCGTACAAGGAGTTAAAAACCTTTATACGGTCATTACCAAAAAAACGATCGCTTTTGCGTACCACGACGTTTTTAAACGGTTAAGCGACGGCAAAATTTTCCGCATAACTTCCGACGGTAACGATAATAAAACACCTCCGAGCGCAGGGCTTGATATGCGGGCGACGTCGGCGGAAGAATGGCAGTTGCCTAACACAATGGAGGTAAACGATGGCTGATAAATTTGCGGCTATTCAAGACTTTTGGAGTTCTTTCGGCGTTCCCGCTTATGACGAATATTCCGTACCAACGGGCGACAATGCGCCCAAATTCCCATATATCACATATAGCCTGTCTTATGACACATTTGACCACCCTGTTTCAATGGTAGTCAATGTGTGGACACGCTCAACCTCTTGGGGTTCTGCCCTGAGAAAATTTGCGGAGATAGAAAAGACTATCAGTGCAGGAAAGTACATCGAATGTGACGGCGGAGCGATACTCATACGCTTTGGCTCACCGATTATGAACAGGCTCGGCGACGACAATGACGATCTTATCCGTCGTTTGCTTATCAATATTACGGCGGAATACATTATTTCAAAATATTAAGGAGGATTTTTAAGTGAAATTCAATCAGATACCCATAAACACTTTCGAGACAATGCAGCTTAATGCGGGAATTTTTGTCAAAAATTTTGATCCCGCAACAGGTGAGTTCAAAAAAGAGGATATAATGGGCGCAACGAGCGGCGGTGCAAATTTTTCCGCAGTACCGACCTTTTCTGACCGCGGCGAGGGTATAGACAACTGTCCCAAAAACACAATGGAGCTTATGAACCTTGACAATTGGGAAATTAAAATGTCGGGTACATACAAAACGCTCTCAAAAAGCAACATTATTCAAGGTCTTGGTTCTGCCGATATCGACCCCGACGACGAAACTCACATCATACCCCGCCGTACTCTCAAACAGGAAGATTTTTACGATATGTGGTGGGTCGGCGACTACGCAGGAAACGGCTTTATGGCTATACATATGTACAATCTGCTTAATACTAACGGATTTTCGTTCCAGTCCACCGACAACAGTACAGGCTCTTTCCCATTTGAGTATACGTGTCACTTTTCGCAAAAGGACGTTGACAAGCTACCTTTTGATATTTATGTTTCAGAGGGTACGACAACACCTCCTGATGAAAGCGGCAGCGAAACAGAACAGCAGTCCAACGCCGAAGCGGCTACCTTTAAAGCAACACGCTCCAAACTGAATACAACAACGGAGGAATAAGGTATGAAAAAAATTTCTGAATACAAAAATGAAGAGGCTCTCGACCTGCTTGCGGATATAATCGAACCTGCGGCGGCGATTTTTTCCGACAAAAATATTGCCGAACTTATGCGCGGTAAAAAGAAAATGGCGGCTGTTTCGGCGGCGATAAAGAGCCACAAGCAGGAAGTTATCAAAATACTGGCACGTCTCAACGATACCCCTGTTGAGGAATATCAGTGCAACATTTTTTCACTGCCGACGGCATTGCTTGAAATTCTCAACGATGAGGGACTTCTTGGTTTTTTTACCGCGTCGGTTCGGAAGAATACCAAAACATCTGGTGGCAATCCTACGGAGAATACAGAGGAAAGCGAGAAATAAAGCCGTTTTTACGGTATGTCGACGCACGGTTTGAAGCTTTTAGGCGCGACGAATTATACAGAATGTATATCACTGACACTCTCTATTATCAAAACCGGCTTACCGTGCGCTATACCGACATTATAAACGGCACAATCCCCAAAAAGGACGATAGAACAGGTGATGAAATAGCAGAAGATATTATTGCAAAGTTTGGATTGAAAGAGATAGGGGGTGAGAACGTTGGACTTGCTTGATTTGTTTGCAAAAATTACGCTTGATACAAGCGGGTATGAAAAAGGACTTGACAAAGTAGAGAGCGGAGCGAGTTCAATTATTCAAAGCTCCGATAACATTGTTAATTCCTTTGAAACTCAACAAAACCGCTTAAATTTTCTTGCGGTTGCTTATGATGAAGCGGTAGAAAATGTCAGCAAAATTGCCGCTGCGTTTAATGCTTCCGCTGACGAAAGTGGATTAGCTTCTCAAAGCACACAAGAACTTGCGGCAGCATTGGATAAAGCCGAAAAATCAGTTGAAACAGCGGCGGCTAATTTGGCGGCGTTTGAAAAAAGGCTTGATGATGAGGCTAAAACCGCACAAGAAGCTGGAAATGCACACGGTAATGACCTTAATCCCAAAATCAAAGAAACGGGCAACGAAGCCGAAAAGTCAGGCGATAAAGTTTCAAGCTTTGGCAAAAAACTTGAAGCTGTTGCAAGTGCAGCAAAAATAGGTGTATCAGCGGTTTCCGCTGTTGCTACTGCTGTAGCTGCCACAGGGGCGGCTATGGTAAAAGTGACGTCCGATACGGCGGCTTATGCTGATAATATCGACAAAGCAAGCCAGAAGCTGGGCGTATCTGCCGAGTTTTATCAAGAGTGGGAGGCTGTATTACAGCATAGCGGTACATCAATGAGCAGTATGACCGCGACTTTTAAAACTCTTGCCAATGCGGCGCAGGATATGTCCGCAGACCAACAGGCGGCGTTCGAAAAGCTTGGAATATCCATAGAAAGCGTTGCAAGCCTGTCAACGGAGGAATTGTTTACACAAGTTATAAGCGGCTTACAACAAATGGAGGAAGGCACAGAAAGAACAGCTATCGCAACCGATTTACTTGGACGCGGTGCAATGGAAATGGGTGCTTTGCTCAACACTTCCGCAGAAGATACTCAAAAAATGATCGACACCGTCCACGATTTGGGCGGTGTCATGAGTGACGAGGCTATAAAAGCGGGGGCGGCTTTTCAAGATAGTTTACAAGATTTGCAGACATCTTTAAGCGGTCTCAAAAACAACCTTGCCGCCGAATTTTTGCCGTCAATGGTAGAAGTTATGGACGGCTTAGCCGCTGTTTTTAGCGGCGATAACAGCGGCATAGAAAAAGCAAAAGAGGGCATACAGAATTTTATTGACGAATTAAGCGAGCAGTTGCCAAAAGTAGCGGATTTCGGCGGAGAGGTAATTTCTGCATTATTGGAGGGTATAAGCGACAATTTAACCGATATTACGGGCGTAGCTGTTGACATAATCGGTGAGCTTGTAACGGAACTCATTTCTCTTGCCCCAACCCTTGTGGATAGTGCGGTAGAGATAATCGATCAGCTTTTTGGATTTTTGCAAGAAAACGCATATGTTATTGCAGACGGAGCTGTATCTATTATAACCTCTCTTGTAAACGGCATATCAGACTTATTGCCTGACCTTATCCCCGCAACTGTAGACATAGTTATGCAAATCGTAAAAGGCATTACAGACAACGCGGGGGAACTTGTTGCGGCGGCATTGCAGCTTATATTTTCCTTAGGCGCGGGATTAATTGACGCAATACCCACATTGCTTGAAGCCATAGTAAAAATACCGCAGTCGATTGCTGACAGTTTAATACATTATGATTGGGGATCTGTTGCAAAGCAGACAATGACAAATATTGCAAATGCACTTGATAACGCGCAAAAACACGTCCAAATTGCTCTTGATAATATTTTTACAGGTGGAGAAGTATACGGCGGCGAAATCGCAAACGTTGATAGCACACCGTTTATTGAAAATATGCGAGATGGCATTGACGAAATTGCAAATGCTGTTGAAACGGGCAGTCAATGGCTTGCTGAACAATACGATATGGGTAAAGACGTTATCGAAGAAGCGCAGCAAGAACTTGTTAATGCCGAGCATAATGGCGCAAAACTTGCCGCCGCAGGAATGGCAGCATATTACGCCGCACAAGCAAAAGCCGCAAGCAAAGGCGGCAACGATGTATCGGGTGCAATAGGTGCAAGCGGCGATGAAATCGCCGAAACTACCAAAAAAACAGGTGAAAAGCAAAAATCCGTACTCTTGCAGAATATGGAGGCTCTCGAACGGCTGTACAAGCAGCGTGAAATTACAGAGGATACATACCAAAAGCGGCGTTTGGAGTATTTGGAAAAGCACAGGGATACAGAAAGCGACGAATGGACGAAATATTACGACCAAGTACAAACGTACTATGAAAAGCTCGTGGACACCGAACAGAAAGCCGCTGAAAAGGCTGCACAGGAACGGGAAAAGAATTTCAGTACTATTCTTGACGCGTACAATAAGCAAGTTGAACAGCTTCAAAACAAAATCGGCACATTTGCCGACAAGTTGACGGGAGCATATAAGGACTTTTACACCTTTGAGACCGACGACGAGGGCAATATCACAAGCGCATATGCAACCGACAAAATGACACAGGCGGGCAAGAATTTAGAGGAATACTATAACCAGCTTCTTAAATTTTCCGAGCGCGGAATAGGCGGCGATATGATAAGCCAGCTTGCGGATTTCTCGCAGGAAGAGGGGCTTGCTACCCTTGAATATTGGAACAGTCTTACAGACCAAGAAATCAAGAATTTGCAAGATCATTATGACAAAGTGGTAAATCTGTCAAACAAGGTGAGCGAGCTTCTCCATAAGGGTGAAGCTGAAAGCACGGCGGAGGCATTTGCCAATGAAATAGCGGGCGCGGTGGAAAACGACGAACAGTTTAAGGCGATAGGCGAATTGATGTTAAGCGGCATTATCGGCGGACTTAACAACGGTGCGTTTGATATTACCGAAGCTGCAAGTAGGATTTCTGCGGCGTTTACCGATTATTTCAGCGGCGGTACCGTTCCGAATTACGGTACTGCAAATCAGAATTACATTACCTATTCGCCAATAACGACAACAGCTTTCCCCGTTGCCGAAAACACGAGCGGAACGGCTGTAAAGCAAGCGACAAGTGCGTCCGAAGCAGGTGAAAACGGTTTTAGTATCGAGGTCAATATTGACGAATTTAACAATTATACCAATGACGATATAGATACTCTTGCGGACAAAATTCTGATTGCGATACAGGATAAAATCAATAAACGAAAGGTGGCATTCTCGTGAGTTACGGTTATAAAGGTTTGCATAGTTTTACGTATAACGGCTTAAATTCTATGGATTTCGGCGTGTACATTAAGAAGTGCAATTCCTATGACAGCGGAGCGCGGAACGTCACAGAGATTAATGTACCCGGCAGAAACGGCACTATCATAATTGACAATGGCAATTATGAGAACTCCAAGCTTACTTACGAATGCCGCCTTTTGCCTGTTGAAAGCAAGTACAGTGGATTTGATGAACAGACGGTGGCTATTAAGGCGTGGCTGTATGCTGATGTGGGTAATTATCATAGTCTTACCGACACTTACGGCGCATCTAAAATGGCAGCATTCACATCTTCATTAAAATTCGTTGAAGTTATAAAGGGCGCGCTGGACGTTTCTATAACATTCAGCTGTAAACCTAAGGAGGGGGCGGAGTGAAGCCTGTTTTATATTCAAGAGACGGCACGGAACGTATTGGTGTGCTTAATGAAGCAACAGTATGTACCGCTCCTGAGCAAAGAAACGGCGCATATACAGCAAGTTTTACATATCCTTATGTAGGCGAGTATTTTTCGCAAATTGAATATGACAGCATGGTACGCATAAAGCCTAATCCTATGGACGAATATCAAGTATTTCGCGTAACAGGAATAGGCAAGACTATCAACGGCATGGTGTCTTACAACCTTGCCCATATTTCCTACGAACTCAACGGCAATCCTATTTTGCACGTAAGCGTTGAGGGGACGGCAAAAGAAGTGCTTCAAGCGATACTAAACAACACGGTAATCGAAAACCATTATGTTGCCGAAAGTGATATCACCGAGGTAAAAAAATGTGAGTTTGACCAAATGAGTGCAAGAGAGGCAATACTTAAAACACAGCAATATTTTGGCGGCGAACTTGAATGGGACAGAAACAGCAGGGTTATTCTCCATCGCGACAGAGGCAAAGATAACGGCAAGGTAATAGCTTACGGCGTTGACCTTTTGGATTATTCGAGTAAGCTCGATATTTCTAATATTTTTACCGCGATCGCACCTTGTGTGGAGGTTAAGGGAGACGACGGCGAAAAAGTCATGTATAATTTGCCCGAAAAGATACTGCCGTATTATAATGCGGAAAATTATACATATATCAGAGCAAAGCCTGTTGATTTTACGGACGAATTCACAGAGGAAGAATTGGCGGAATTAGGCGGCGAAGAAGCTATTATAAGCGCGTTGCGTAATAAAGCGTATGAATATATGCAAGAAAACAGTCCCAATATTATCAGCCGTAATGTCACATTGTCATATGTAGACTTGCAAAAAGCAAAAGAATTTGAAACAATAGCAGCAATAAACGATCTTTGTGTTTGCGATTATGTTACTCTTAAAGATGATCGCTTAGGGGTAAACATAAAAGCTAAGGTCATTTCTGTAAAATTTAACGCTATTACAGAGATGTATGATAGTATAGAAATAGGCGACCCCACAGACCAACTTATTGACGCGTTAGCAAGCATAGTCAATTTTGACAATAACAGCACCACCATCGGCGAAACAATAGATAATATAGAAAAAAATCTTGATGAATATTTTTCGGAAATAAGAGTTACAGATGGTCAAATTACATTTATTTCAGGCAATATCAAAAATCGCGAGGGCGTTTATAATAAATATATCTATAAAATTTCTCGCGATACAGATATACAAGAGGAGGACAAAAAAGGCAAAATAGTAAGTTTTATTGACCCTCAAAACCGTAAAACAAGAATAGAGAGGAAATAACAAAATGGATACAAAAAGTTTTGTTATGGGATATGCAGTCGGATATAACGACGGGCTTGACGATAGCGGCGGCCAACCATCCGAAGACTGGACACCCCCAGCCGACTGGCTCAATGTCCCCGAGCCCGGGGCGTGGGAAGCGTACTTTCTTGTAGATATGTATTTACTGCTTGAATTTGGGCTGTATTTTCTGAATCCCGACAAAAAACAACCTACGACCGGTAAATTAACCGTAGACTGGGGAGATGGAAAAATTGAATCTTTTGAGGGTGTCAAAGAGTATACTTCCGTGTCTCACACATACGAAGCCGAGGGACAGTATTTAATAAAAGCAACTGTTGACGAACAAAGCTGTATATTAGCCAAGACAAGCGACTACTCTGGTCGTCCGGCTATTGTAGATTCTTTGCTTATTGTAAAGCTCGGAGAAAACATCTGTCTGGATTATGATGAAGGCACTCACGGCATCGGTGTTTTTCGCGACAGCAAAAAATTATGCATGGTTAAAATAAACGGAAATTCAAAGCTGCCGCAATCCTGCTTTGCATACTGTACCGCACTAAAAAAAATTGATTTTAAAAATCCGCCAACGATAATCCCACGGAGTTGTTTTAGTAACGCATATTGCTTAAAAGAAAACTCGATCGACTTATCGAAAGTTACCGAAATAGAAGATAGCGCGTTTAGTTATTGTTATAGCTTTAATAAAATAAATTTGCTTCTTTGTACAAGCATAGGGGAAAACGGTTTCCTCTCCTGTTATACTCTGCAAAGCTTTTATGCGCCTTTTTGTACAGGTTTGGGCAGAGAATGCTTTGCATACTGTAATTCACTTTCTGAACTCGACGTTGACGAAAACTGCACTTTTGGCGATCGGTGCTTTTACGACTGTTACAATCTATATCCCCGTCCCGACGGGTCGGTAAATTAATTTTCTAGATTTAAGGAGATTTTATATGGTAAATTCAAATGTAGCCACAATAACCCTTGCCGGGAACGAAATAAAAGTCGAATTTGAAAGCGGTTATCCATACTATCAGATAACCAATAAAGGTGACATGGATATTTACGTTTCTGCATCTCCCAATATCACCCCCGAAGCGGACGGTGTTTACACTGTATCTGCGGGCGGTTGGGAGATTATCGGCGAGGGATATCCATTCGACAAGTTTTATATTCTGGGTACGGGCAAAGCGTACATACGCGGAAAGCAGAACGCTATGCCGGCATCTTTTAAGCGAGGGGGGAAGGGAGGTGATGGAAATGCAGAACTCAATATTTTGCCCCATTCCGAGGGTCTGACATATTATTTTGACTATCAAAAAAATATAACCCCGTCAAGCTGGACAGACATTATAAGCGGTTACAAAATCGATAGCGGAATTGTACAAAACACGGATTACATAGAGTGTAACCGGACAACACAATTAAACTGGGGCGTAAAAAAAACATTTACAGTGTACTGTGTATGTAAATGCATAAGCGACAGCGACAAGAATATCGGTCTTTTCGGCACAGAAAATAATGCACGCGATGATTGGTTTATGCCTGCGAAAACTCCTAAAAATACGATCGGGTTTGTGTTCAACTCGCCTATTCCGGGATACGAAACCGCTGTTTCCGCGCTTGATTATCATGTTCTTGCTTGGAACTTTTTTGACGGTGTTGTGTTTTGCTATGTAGACGGCAAACAAGTTACATCAAAAACCAACTGTCGGACTTTAGACCATTGGAGAATCGGCAATACCGCAGAAGACTTTTTATTGTGTTTAAAAATGATTGCATTCTACGAAAACGTAGCGCAGGGCGCAGACTCCATTGCCGAGAACTCTCGGTACATTGCTCAAAAATACGGTATAGAAATTTAGGAGGTAAATATCATGACCAGAAAAGGAATCGACGTATCACACCACAACGGGACAATTGACTGGGACAAGGTCAAGGCGGCGGGGGTGCAGTTTGCGATTTTGCGCTGCGGATTCGGGCGGAAAAGCCCGAAACAGATAGACACGCAGTTTGAACGGAACTATAGAGAGTGCAAGCGTGTTGGCATACCCGTTGGTGTGTATCACTACAGCTATGCCGCGACTGTTGAGGACGCAAAGCTTGAGGCTGACTTTATGCTGGAGCTTATTTCGGGAAAGCAGCTTGAGTATCCCGTCGTGCCTGATATCGAGGATAAAACGCAGGTACACCTTGGAAAAAATCTGCTTACGGAAATTACAGTGGCTTTCTGCGATAAAATGGAAAAGGCGGGTTACTACACGGCAATTTACAGTAATCCCGATTGGCTGATAAATCGTCTTGACCGCGATAAGCTTAGCCGCTTTGACTTGTGGCTTGCGGAATGGCGTTCTGCTAAGACCTACACGGGTGCGCACGGTATCTGGCAGTACACTAAAAAAGGCACGGTTGACGGCATCAGCGGCGATGTTGATCTTGATATTGCTTACAAGGATTACCCCGCTATCATCAAAAAGGCGGGACTTAACGGGTATTCTCAAAAGGCAGATACTTACAAGGTCACGGCGGAAATAAGCGGGATCCCGTCGGCAAAAGCAGGGACGATAAAGTCCGCCTGTGAGCAGATGGGTATGACTGTTGTTCAGAAAAAGGAATAGGAGGTTTTAATATGAAAAATATTAACTGGAAAAGAAAATTGTCTTCAAGAAAATTCTGGGCGGCGGTATCTGGCGTTGTTATCAGTATCATGATAATTTTCGGCGCGGACAGCGGTTCGCAGGAAAAAATCGCGGGAGCTATCACCTCAACGGGAGTGCTTGTTACATACATTCTTGCCGAAAGCGGTACAGATAAGGCGGCTCTCAACAATTCGGAGGATACGGAGGAATAGCATATGTCTACTGAAATTATTTGCTCTTTGATTGCTCTTGTGGGTACTTTCGGCGGGTCGCTGGGCGGAATACTGGTGTCAAGCAAGCTTTCCAATTACCGCATAGAACAGCTCGAAAAGAAAATCGAAAAGCTCAACACTATATTGGATAAAATCGCTAATATTGAACTGCACCTTGCAGTGCTTGATGAAAGAATCGATACCTTGGAGGGCAAAAAGTAGCTTGCATAAATTCATTGGCTATTGACAAGCTATGTCAAAAAATATATAATAATACTAACAGTATAGCTGTTATATTAAAAATGGTTGGTGATTATTTATGCAGAATAAAAACAATGAGCAGAACGCAGACAAGGAAATAAAGGACGTTAAAGCTTCAGAAACCCCCATAGCTTCTGTACCTTATATCGTTTATGAGAGCGAACAGGCGCGGTCAGAACGGCATATTAAGCGATTAGTTATTATAACCATTATTGCAATAGCGATGTTGTTTGCAAGCAACTTAATATGGCTGTACGCTTGGTGTCAGTACGATTATGTAGGCGAAAGCACAACCGTATCAGTTGAGGGCGATGGTGATGGCGATGCTAATTATATTGGCGATTACGCTAATTACATAGGAAATGATGGTGATATAAATGGCGAAAATAACAGTACAGACAAAGACAAGAAAGAGAACCCGTAAAAATAAAAAAGGCGTTAAGAGAAGAAAGGGGTAAAACATTGAAACATGGTTTTGATTTATCCCGTTCCCAAATATCGGACTTGATAGACGAATGGATATTAAACGAGCGCGACAGAAAAATTTTAAAAAGGCGTTATCTTGACGGCGTTTGTTTTGAACGCCTTGCCGAAGAATTTGATTTGTCCGCCCGCTATATTCAAAATATTGTTTACAAATCCGAGAAAAAATTATTGAAGCACGTTAAAATATCATAAAAAAATCATTTTTAAAGCATTTCCGTATCGTTGCGGAAATGCTTTTCTTTTTGTATAATCAAAGTAACAAAACAAAACGGAGTGTGGCTATGAAATACGCAAAAAATATTATCATCAGCCAAATACAGTTTAAATACAACATAACAAAGAAACAGGCTGAGAATATGTATAGGGAATTTGAGCAAACGGACGATACGGACATATTGGCAAGCATTGTTTTTAAGCCCGACTATGCGACTTTTGACATTGCCGCTTTAAACTATTAACCATGTGGATTAAATACAATGCCAATCCCATAGGCAAACGTGTAGGCGACTGCACAGTCAGGGCTATAAGTAAGGCATTAAATCAGTCTTGGGAAAAAACTTACGTCGGATTATTTATTCGAGGATTTATGATGTACAATATGCCCTCCGCAAATGCCGTATGGGGCGCATATCTCAAAAGCAAGGGTTTTACGAGGCACATAGTTCCCGAGAACTTGCCCGACGTTTATACGGTGTCCGACTTCTGCCGCGATAACCCAAAGGGCGTTTACGTCCTTGCCCCCTCGGAACACGTTATTGCTGTTGTAGACGGCAATTACTACGATACTTGGGACAGCGGCGACGAAATACCTGTTTATTATTGGAAACGGAGTGATAAGAATGCCTAATTACAACGGTTACGGCAACATCAGCGGAATATCGGGATATCCGCAGCAAAATTACTACAATAGCCCTATGCCCGATAGATTCAGTCAGTCTATAGGGCAATACCAGCAGCCGCAGCCTGTACCACAGCCTGCAAGTAACGGCATTATTTGGGTGCAGGGCGAAGAGGGGGCAAAGGCTTATATGGTTGCTCCCGGCAACACTGTACAGCTTTGGGACAGCGAAAACCCCGTTATATATCTTAAATCGGCGGATATGTCGGGTATGCCGTCTATGAGAATACTTGACTGGACGGAACGGACGGCGGCACACAAAGCGCCTCTTGACATTCCACAGGTGGATTTTGTTACCCGCGAGGAATTCACGGCTTTAGAAGACAGGCTCAACACCCTTATGGCAAAAGAATACAGCAAGCCCGCAAAGGCTGCAAAGACAAAGGAGGATACGGGAAATGGCTAATCCATTATTCAAAGCAATGGGCGGTAATCAGCAGTCTACTAATATGCTTGAAGCGTTTCCTAAATTTATGCAGCAGATGAGAGGAAAAGATCCTAACGAAATACTTAACGGTCTTATTTCATCAGGCAAAGTAAGCCAACAGCAGCTTGACATGGTTCAGAGGCAAGCGCAGCAAATACAACAAATGCCTGGAATGTTTGAAAAATTTAAAGGTATGTTTAAATAAAAAATAAACGGCGTTGATAAGCGTTTTAACGTAACAACCGAGCGTGGTTAGTCTGTCGGAATTTCCGATGGGTTGACCGCGCTTTTTGTTTGGTACATTATATCAGCTGATAATGTAATAAATCTATTTTGCAAAGGAGAAATATTATGTCACTTACTACAAGCGAAATGACCCCCGCAGATATCCGCGCTTGCACTTGCAACGACGGAAACGGTAACAGTAATGGCTGGGGCGGCGATTGGGGAGCATGGATAATTCTGTTCCTAATCTTCGGTATGTTTGGTTGGGGCGGTTTTGGCGGCTTTGGCGGAGGCTTCGGCGGCGGTGCCGGTCTTCAGGGTATGGCGACAAGAGCCGACATTAACGAAGGCTTTGCACTGAACAACCTCCAGAGCGGTATCAACGCTATTCAGCAGGGTATTTGCGATAGCACATACGCACTTAACAACGCTATCACAAGCGGCTTTAACAATACCAACATGGGTATGATGCAGGGCTTTAACGGTGTGGAACGCAGCTTCTGCAATCTTTCAAGCCAGCTTGCGGACTGCTGCTGCACCACTCAGAGAGCGATTGACGGTGTTAATTACAACATGGCAACTAACACCTGCGCTTTGCAGAACACCATGAATAACAATACCCGAGACATTATCGACAGTCAGCAGGCGGGTACAAGAGCTATCCTCGACTATCTGTGTCAGGATAAGATTTCTACGCTCCAGAGCGAAAATCAGGCTCTTCGCCTTGCAGCTTCGCAGTCTAATCAGAATGCCGTTCTCATGGCGGCTATGGACGCTAACAAAGCTGAAATTCTCAGACGTACGGGCGCGGAGTGTCCTACGGCAGCGTACATTGTGCAGCCCCCTACACCCGTGACTTTCCCTACTAACTGCTGCGGACAAGCAACGTTTAGCAACAACAGCTGCAACAGCGGCTGTGGAAATTCTTGCGGTTTCTAAGGTCAACTGACTATTTTCCCCGCTAAGGGTGATTTTCGGAGCGGCGGGACAACCTTGCCGCTCCTGATTTTTAGGAGGTATTTATATGGCTTGCAAACCTATTTGCAAATTATGCGATAAACTTGTTATATCCAGCAGCGTAACGTTTGCGGGTGGAAATGTGGTTATAAACATTCCTGCGGGCAGTTACAGAGACGGCTGCAAGTACTGTCTTGTTATAGCGCAGGCGATACCCACAACCGCAACTATCGCCGCACCTGTGGTTATCACCATAGGCAGCGGTACAGAGCAGTACCCTCTTACAAGGTGCGACTGTTCGCAGGTCACGGTATGCGGCATAAGGACGCGTACAAGATACAGCACTATTGTGTCTACAAGCGCAACAGGCGGCGTGTTCAAAATGCTTGGCAGACCCTGCTGCACTCCAGACAATAACCTTGCAAGTATCAACGGGACTGCTCCAGCAACGCCCACAACTTAAAAGGAGGATAAAGATATGGAACATCTTTACAAACTTAAAGACGCTCTTATGGATAGCCTTGAAGAGCTTGATACCATAAAAAACGGCAGGCTTAAAATGAGCGAGCTCGAAGCTATAAACTATATAACCGACACTATCAAGAATATAGACAAAATCTGTATGCTTGAAGAGGACGACGGTTATAGCGGTGCGGGTAATTGGGAGGCTCGTATCGATGGCACATACGGTAATAGCCGCATGAATGACCGCAATCGCCATTACGACAGCGAGAGCAGCTACGCAAATCGTGGCAAACATTGGGTAAAAGGTCATTACAGCCGCGCAGACGCTAAAGAAATGACTATGAAACATCTTGAAAAAGCAATGGACAGCGCAACCGACCACAAGGAACGCGAAGCCATTGAAAAAGCAATGGAAACTATTGAAAGAATGTGAATGACTATGATTTCTCAAAGAGAACTGCTAAAAGCCATTGAAGAATGTGAGAAAAACGTTAATTCGTTTCAAGGCTGTGAAAAACTATCGGCTCTGTACACAGTTTACGACCATTTATACGGTCAGCCTGTGGAATATACCAATATCCACACCGAGACCGAAACAATAATTGAAACAGACGGCGACAATGATTTTCTGAAAGCTATCAATGGCAAAAGCGCAGTTAAGATTTGGAATATTGTGTCGGAACTTATGGAAAGTGTTAAACTTATCCAGCCGCGACTTTATGATGCGGTTATGCAAAAAATTCAAGAATAATCTTTGCGGGATTTGTAGAAAGCAAGTCCCGCATATTTTTGACACCCATTTTGACACCCATAAACACGCATAATTACAATGTTATTTCCTGTTATTGCCAATTAATTTCTGATTAAAAAAACCAAAAAACCCCGTAAACCGTTTAAATGACGCATTTACAAGGCTTTTTTAATGGAGCTGGAAACGTGACTTGAACACGCGACCTGCGCATTACGAATG
>CAMWRN010000003.1 GCA_947176675.1 uncultured Clostridia bacterium
GCCGAAAAGGAAGCAAGCTGTCTTACCAAAACCGAACAGCTTGCGGTGCTGAAAAACCTTGCGCCGCTGTATGAAAAAATTTCACGCAAAACCGCGGAATTAAAACAGCTTTCCGCGCAGACCGAGCTTTGCGGAAAGCGCAAAACCAACGCTGAGGAACGTGTCGGAAAATGCGTTTCGGAAGCCGACAGTCTTTCGGAGAAAAGAGACCGAATCACGCAGGAGTATTCGCGTAAGCTTCCTGAGCTTGCCGCGCGTCTGAACGAACTCAAAAACGGCGCGGAGGCCGAAAAACGTCTTGTTACCTATACATCGGCTCTCAAAGAGATACGCAGGAAGATTGCGGATATGACCGCAGAGGCAGACAAGCTTGAAAATGAAAAGTCCGCAGCCGAAAGCAAATACGACAAGCTTTACGGCGACTATATCCGAAACGCGGCAGCGGAGCTTTCCTCGCAGCTTAAAGAGGGAGTTCCCTGTCCCGTGTGCGGAAGTCTTTCACATCCCGCTCCCGCAGAGCTTTCGGAAAATGCGGTAACAGCTGCTGAAGTCAAGTCTGCAAGAGCCGAATTTGAACGTCTTGCAAAAAAACTTTCCGATATGCGTTTGGAAATTGCAGCGGAGGGAAATCGCATTCCCCGTGCGGAGGAATGTATTGCCGCGGAACAAAAGGTCATTGCCAACGCACGTTACACTGCTGAGGAGCTTGACTATGTTGTCCAAAAGCATGGAGAGACAGTAAGGCAGAATGAACTGCTGCCCAAAATTGACAGTCGTCTGAAAGAACTGTCCGATCTTAGAGCAGACCTTGAACAGCAGCTTGACTCGGAAACAAAAAATCTGGAAAACGCGCGGAACGCTGAGTACGGAGCTAAAGCGGAGTTGTCCGCACTGAAAGAAAGTCTTGACCCGAGATTCGGTGACGCGGATTCCTACGCTGCGGAGGTGAAACGTCTTAAAACGGATATCGACGCTTTTACTCTGGAAAAGGAAATTTCCGACCGTGAATATGCGGCCGCTGAAAAGAGCAGGATCGAAGCTTTCTCCGTTTTCACACAAGCGAAGTCAGAGCTTGATTCCGCAGCCGCTGCGCAGGACAAAGCAAAGTCGGCTTTTCTGAAAAAGCTTAACGAACTTGGCATTTCTCCTGACGAGTACGAAAGATCGCTTCTTTCGGAGGAAAACGCGGCACAGCTTTCCGAAGAAATAAAACGGTACGATCTTGAAATGCACACGGCGCGGGAACGTGCAGACAGCCTGAAAAATGAGCTTGACGGCAAAGTCCCCCCTCATCTTGAGGAAATAAGATTCGAAGTAAAAAAAGCCGAAGCCGACCTTTCGGAGCTTTCGGGAAAGCACGCACTTGCTTCCGAGCGGCTGAACCGTCTGAAAAAGGTTTCCGGAGAATATTCCCGCCGCTTTGCCGCCATACGTACGGAAAGCGAAAGATCGGACAAGCTGTCAAGATTTGCGGGATTTATGCGGGGAGACAAGGGTATTTCGTTTACGAGATATTTTCTGGGAATAATGCTTTCACTTGTTACGGCGGAGGCAAACCGTATCCTTGCGGAGGTTCGGGGAGGAAAATTCCGTCTGCGGGTTAAAAACGAGTATGCGGCTAATTCAAAGCAGGGACTCGACCTTGAAGTTGAGACTCTGACTGTTGACTTTAAGGTTGCTTACGGAGTAAAAAATCTGTCGGGCGGGGAAAAATTTCTTATTTCCCTTGCGCTTTCGCTGGGACTTTCAGCAGTGGCGCGAAGCCGAAACGGCGGTATTGATATTGAAGCTATGTTTATAGACGAGGGCTTCGGCTCTCTCGACCCCGCGTCGCTTCGGGAAGCTATAGCAATACTTTGCGGTATCACGGCAGGCAGGAGTACCGTGGGCATAATTTCTCATGTGGACGAACTGAAGAATGTTATCCCCTGCGGAATAAGAGTGACAAAAAATCCAGACGGTACGTCATCTGCTGCTGCGGGGAGTATATAGGGTAAGTTTAGTTTGCGGAGCTGATGGATTGTCCGCGGTGTAAGTACAGTCGTTTTTCACAAACGGACAAAAAATTGTGTATCTTTTTTGTTTTATATTCCTATTGATTATTTTCCAAAATTTATATATAATAGTATAATACCGTAACTATAGCATATATGAAAGGAACATTTTTATGAGCAATATTAAAGTAGTTAAATTCGGCGGAAGCTCCCTTGCGGACGCAGGTCAGTTCAGAAAAGCCGCCGACATCGTTCTTGCCGATCCCGACAGACGCTTCGTTGTGGCTTCCGCTCCGGGAAAGCGTTTCAGCGATGACGTTAAGATAACCGATATGCTTTACGCCTGCTACGACAAAGCCGCAAAGGGCGAGGACTTCACAGAAGATTTTTCCGCCATAGAACAGCGTTACAACGGCATTATTTCGGAGCTTGGTCTGGATATTTCTTTGGATAAGGAATTTGAGCGCATAAAAAGCGCTTTCGCTCATATGGCGGGACGTGACTATGCCGCTTCAAGGGGGGAATATCTTAACAGCAAGGTATTTGCGGCTTTCCTCGGTTTTGAGTTTATCGATCCCGCAGGGTACATTAAATTCGGCGAAAACGGCGTTTTTGATCTGGATAAAACCATATCCCTGCTCCGTCCCCGTCTGGAAAAATGCGAACACGCGGTCATTCCGGGATTCTACGGATCAATGCCCAACGATACCATACGCACATTCTCCCGCGGCGGTTCGGACGTTACGGGTTCTATCGTGGCACGCGCGGTCAAGGCAAAGATATACGAGAACTGGACAGATGTTTCGGGATTCCTTATCTGCGATCCCAGAATAGTTAATGACCCCGCTCCGATCACTACTATTACCTACAGAGAGCTTCGGGAGCTTTCCTACATGGGCGCGGGAGTTCTTCATGAAGACGCTATATTTCCCGTCCGTACGGCGGGTATCCCTATAAATATCCGCAATACAAACCGTCCCGAGGACAAGGGCACAATGATAGTAGCCGAAGCCTCCGAAGCGGGAAAGTACGTTATTACGGGTATTGCCGGAAAGAAAGGTCTTTCTGCGATAAACATAGAAAAGGACATGATGAACAGCGAGCTTGGCTTTGGCAGGAATGTGCTTCGTTCGCTGGAAAAGAACGGTCTGAACTTTGAGCATATGCCTTCCGGCATCGACACAATGAGCGTGATTGTGGGTACTGACGCTCTCAAGCCCGTTCAGCAGCAGGTTCTGGACGAGATCAATTTCCGCGTTCACCCGGATCATCTGGAGGTGGAGGACAATCTGTCCCTTATTGCCGTTGTGGGACGTGGCATGAGGAAAGCGAGAGGTACTGCGGGACGGATATTCTCCGCACTTGCCCACGCTAAGATCAACGTAAAGATGATAGATCAGGGTTCGTCCGAGCTGAACATAATCATCGGCGTAAGCGATGAGGACTTTGAAGCGGCGATAAAGGCTATTTACGAAATTTTTGTGCTTACCGAAGTCAGATAAGGGCAGACATTTACAGGAAGCAGAAGTTATTAAACTATAAAAACAAAGGAGAAATTACTATGAAGGTTATTTTTTTACAGGACGTTAAGGGTACGGCAAAAAAAGGCGACGTAAAAGAAGTCTCGGACGGATACGCAAGAAATTTCCTGCTGGGAAAGGGTCTTGCGGTTGAGGCTACAGCTAAGAATATGTCCGATCTGGCTGGCAAGAAATCCTCCGAGCAGCACAAGGCTGACGTTGCAAAGCAGGAGGCTCAGGCGGCTGCGGCTCAGCTGAAAGGCAAAACCGTAATCTGCAAGGCAAAGGCGGGACAGGGCGGAAAGCTTTTCGGAGCGGTTACTTCTGCAACGGTAGCAGACCTGATAGCGGAGCAGTTCGGCGTTAAGGTGGACAAAAAGAAAGTGTCCCTCGATTCCGAGATAAAGGCTTTTGGCACTTATTCTGCGGAGGTAAAATTCCTTGCGGGTATTTCCGAGAAGATCACCGTTGAGGTCACTGAGGAATAACATGAACGCGGACATTGAAAATTATCTTGAAAAATATGCCGATGAAATAAAAAAGCTGTTCTTTGAACTGCGGGAAACGGTTTTGAAAAGTACTCCGCATGAGGTCGGGGAAAAGCTGTGGGCGAAGCTTCCAAGCTACTACGCGAGGGAGAAATTCGTGCGGCTTATTCCGTTCAAGGATCACATCAATGTGGAAGCGGCAGCTGTTGCTTCGCACAAGGACGAGCTGTCGGGGTACAAGATAACTCCCAAGGGTATGCTGCAAATTTTTGCAGGAAAAGAAGTTCCGACGGATATTCTGGTTCGGGTGTTTAAGGAAACCTTATTGTAGGGTCGGATATCACGTCCCCCTGCGAAATTATCTCAGACAATGGAGGAGCGGAATTATGGCTGAATTGACCTCAATGATGAATATAGGCAAGGAAATGTCAAGAAAGCTCAGCTCTGTGGGAATAGACTGCGCCGAGGAGCTTATCTATACAGGCTCGAAGCAGGCTTTTGAAAGACTGAAAAAAGCCTATCCTAACGTTTGCCTTGTACATCTTTACACGCTGGAGGGCGCGATAACCAACACCGAATACAACGCTCTTTCTGCCGACAAGAAAAAGGAACTGAAAGAGTTCAGCGATTCTTTAAAATAAGTATCCCTTACTTCTAAAAAAGGAGTCAACCCAAATGGATTTTGATATAAGCTCGGCAGAGCTGCCCTACAATCTTGAAGCTGAGCAGACCGTTCTTGGCGCGCTTCTTCTCGACCCCGAATCACTTTCCGTGGCTATGAACTACATAAAGCCCGAAAGCTTTTATGTTTCAAAGCACCGCGATCTTTTCGCCATTATAATACGGCTCTTTTCCCTCGGCGTAAATGCGGACATCATTACCGTTATCAACGAGGCGGTCAAGGACGGCATTTTTGAAAGCTCCACGGCGGGAAAGGAATATCTTGCCGCTATCATGGAGGGCGTTCCCACCACAAAAAATATCGAGAGCTACTGCAAGATAGTAGAGGAAAAATACTATACACGCAGTCTGATAACCTCTGCAAAAGAGATAATCGAAGCAGCCTCCGCAGGACAGGAAAGCGCGCAGCAGCTCATAGATTTTGCAGAGCAGAAAATCTATGATATACGCAAGGGCAAGTCTACGGACGGTCTGGTAAAGATCGACGAGGTTGTGCTGGAAGCTTACGATGAACTGGGAAGAAAATCGGGTCCCGACAAGGAGCTTTACATCGGAGCAAAATCCGGTTTTGCCGACTTGGATCAGGTCATAACGGGTCTGAGCAGGTCGGACCTGATAATCGTCGCGGCGCGTCCCGCTATGGGTAAATCCGTGTTCGCGCTTAATCTTGCGGCGAACTTTGCACGTTACAACAAGGACTCCGAAGCAGTCATATTTTCTCTGGAGATGTCTAAGGAGCAGAACGTTACACGTATGCTGTCCTCGGAGAGCATTGTGGAGCTTGACTATCTGATGAAAGGCAATATTTCGGGCGACCAGTGGACAAAGCTTGCTCAGGGCGCGGAAAGGCTTTCGGGAATGAATATCTATCTTGATGACACCGCCGGCATAACCGTTCCGCAGATGAAAGCCAAGATCCGCCGTCTTAAAAGACCGGGGCTTGTGGTTATAGACTATTTGCAGCTTATGAATTCCGGCAGACGTATAGACAATCGCGTGAACGAAATCTCCGAAATAACGCGTCAGTTAAAGCTTATGGCAAAGGAGCTTGATGTTCCGGTTATCACACTGTCACAGCTTTCCCGTGCGGTTGAGGCCAGAACGGATAAGCGTCCGCTTTTGTCAGATTTGAGAGAATCGGGTTCTATAGAGCAGGACGCGGATATCGTTATGTTTCTGTACCGCGACGCTTACTATAATAAGGATACTACCGATCCAACGCTTGCGGAATGTATCGTGGCGAAAAACCGTCACGGCGAAACGGGAACAGTAAATCTGCGGTTCAGCGGACAGTATCAGTTATTCACAGGTCTGAGCAGACAAACGGAATAACAGGAGTTCAAGCGACCGGACTTTTCCATAGGGGATTTTTACTCTGTTTTGTTAAAGGGAGCGTTATGTTAGAAAAAGTTAAAGCTGCGGTCTCAAAATTTAATATGCTGCATTGCGGCGAAACAGTCTGCTGCGCTCTTTCGGGCGGCGCGGACAGCGTTGCTATGCTTCTCGCTTTGAAAAGCCTTTCCGCAGAATTTGGCATATCCGTCACGGCAGTTCATATCAATCATCTTCTTCGCGGAGCGGAAAGCGACCGCGACGAAATTTTCTGCTGCGAACTATGCCGAAAGCTTGATATCCCTCTGACTGTTTTTCAAAAAAATGCGGCAGCTTTCTCACATTCTCTCGGCGTATCCGTAGAAACAGGCGCACGGGAAATGCGGTACGAAATTTTTTCCAAAATCCCCGCAGACAAGATTGCCACCGCTCACAGTCTCAACGACAACGCCGAGACTGTGCTTTTCCGAATGGCACGAGGTACGGGACTTCGGGGACTCACTGGTATTCCTCCAGTGAGAGGGAAAATTATCCGACCTCTGCTTTTCTGCACAAGGGACGAGATAGAAGCTTACCTTGATGATATCGGACAGGGTTTTGTTACTGACAGTACAAATCTTTCCGACAGCTATACAAGAAACAGGATACGCCACAGGATAATGCCCGAAATGACTTCGGTACACGAAGCGTTTCCGAGGTGCGTAACTTCAATGACTGCTTCGCTTGCTGAAGACGAGGATTTCCTCACAAAGGAAGCAATAAAGCAAAAGGACAAGGATCTGAGGGAGCTTCACCCTGCGGTGGGAAAAAGAGTCATCATAAATCTTTTAAAATCGCATAAGCTTAAAACAAACGCCGAAAAAATTTCCGAAATATGGCAAGCAGCCTTAAACGAAAACAAAAAAATTTCTCTGAACGAAAATTTCTGCGCAGTATGCGGAAAGGGTCAGGTGAAAATTATTTTCTCCAAAAAGCCTGATGAAAGTCTTCCTGTACCGACAGCTATTGAGGGAGAGGGGAAATATCGCTTTTTTGGTGATAAATTTGTGACAATTACAAAAGAAACTTGCGAAAATGTAAATGCCAAGGATATTCTTAATAAAAAATTAACATTTCAATATGCGGATTATGATAAAATATTAAATGGTGTATTATTGAGAAACCGCCTGAGAAGCGACAGGATAAAACCTGTCGGTTCGGCTCATACCCGCGAACTGAGGAAGCTTCTTCAGGAAAAGCTTTCTCCCGAAGAACGGCAATTCTCCGCTGTCATTGCGGACGAAAAGGGAGTTGTATGGTCGGAGCTTGTCGGGGTAGACGACAGGGTAAAGGTAAGCGCCGAAACGAAAAATTTTCTGAAAATTGAGATAGGGGTACTTCCCGAAAGAAAGGATAAAAATATCTGAAATGGACGTAATCATCAAAGAAGACCACATAGGAAAAATCATTGTTTCCGAGGAAGAGATACGGAATAAGATAGCCGAAGCGGGAAAGATAATTTCCGAAAAATATCGGGGAAAACCATTGCTGCTGGTAAGTATTCTCAAGGGAGCGTTTATTTTTCTTGCCGACTTGTGCAGAGCAATTGATATTCCATGTGAGATCGGCTTCATGTGCGCACAAAGCTACTACAGCGGCACTGATTCTTCCGGTACTGTAAACATTACAATGGATTTGGAGCAGGACGTTAGCCGCTATCATTTAATAATAGTTGAGGATATAATAGATACGGGCAGAACTCTTTCCGATGTGAAAAAGCTGTTGGCTGCAAGAAATCCTCTTTCGCTTGAAGTGGTGACGCTTCTCGACAAACCTGAAAGACGGGTAGTACCGCTTGAAACGGATATGTCGCTTTTTACAGTTCCCGACCTTTTTCTTGTTGGGTACGGTCTGGACTGCGGCGAGCAGTACAGGAATCTTCCGTATATTGCCGAATACAAAAGCAATTAAGCTCGTTAATAACGATTATTTATATTAATATATAATAATGGGAAAACTTCCCGACGAAAGGATTGATAACAATTGGGTAAAAAAAGCAACAAGGGCATAATTATTTACGCTGTGGTAATGATCTCCGCGCTTGCTCTGGCGGTACTCCTGCTTCGTCAGGCTTCAAAACCGCAGTCGGAACACAGCTATTCGGATATTATGCAGTACTTCGACAACTATCAGGTTTCGGAGATGACGTTTGATCTGGGTACGGGAGAACTGGTCTTTTTGGTTGACGGCAGCGACACTCCAATCACCTACACCGTCCCGAACGTTTCGGTATTCCTCAACGAAATACAGATGGGCGAGGAAAATTACCGTAAGGAATACAACGAACGTCACCCCGACGCTCCGCTGAAAATGGAGTATTTCAAGATACAGGACACGTCTTGGCTCTATAATCTGCTTCCCTCACTGCTTATAATCGGTCTGATGATCTTTTTCTTCTTCTTTATGATGAGACAGGCGGGCGGCGGCGGAAAAATGAACAATTTCGGCAAAGCCAACGTTAAGAACACAGCCAATAAAAAGAACACTTTCAACGACGTTGCGGGCGCGGACGAGGAAAAGGAAGAGCTTGCGGAGATCGTTGACTTTCTTAAAAATCCCAAGAAATACACCGAAATGGGTGCAAGAATACCCAAGGGAGTGCTTCTGGAGGGCCCTCCGGGTACAGGTAAGACTCTGCTTGCCAAAGCTGTTGCAGGCGAAGCGGGAGTGCCGTTTTTCTCAATTTCGGGTTCGGACTTTGTTGAGATGTTCGTTGGCGTAGGTGCTTCGAGAGTCCGTGACCTGTTTGAAACTGCAAAGAAAAATTCTCCGTCAATAGTTTTCATAGATGAGATCGACGCTGTGGGACGTCACCGCGGCGCGGGTCTGGGCGGCGGTCACGACGAGCGCGAGCAGACCCTTAACCAGCTCCTTGTCGAAATGGACGGCTTCGAGGGCAACGAGGGAATAATCGTTATGGCGGCTACAAACCGTAAGGATATCCTCGACCCCGCTCTGCTCCGTCCGGGACGTTTTGACAGGCAGATAGTGGTAAATTACCCCGACGTAAAGGGCAGAGAGGAAATACTGAAGGTACACTCCAAAAACAAGCCCCTTGCTCCGGATGTTGATTTAAAGGTCATTGCCAAGACCACCCAGCAGTTTACAGGCGCGGATCTGGAAAACCTGCTTAACGAAGCCGCTCTGCTGGCTGCCCGCCACAACAAGAAAGCCATTACCGAGGCTGACATAGAAGAGGCTACCGTTAAGGTGGTTTCGGGTCCCGAAAAGAAATCCCACCTTGTTACGGAAAGAGACAGGAAAATCACAGCTTACCACGAAGCGGGACACGCGGTCGCGATCTACAACCTGCCCGATACGGAAAAGGTACACATGGTGACTATCATTCCCCGCGGAGACGCTGGAGGCTTCACAATGCACCGTCCCACCACCGACGACCGCTTCAAGACGAAAAAGCAGCTTTTCAACAACATTGTGGTATCTATGGGCGGACGTGTTGCAGAAGCGATAGTTTTCGACGATATAACATGGGGCGCGTCGGCTGATATCCAGTCTGCGACCCGTACTGCAAAAACAATGGTTACCCGTCTCGGCTTCTCGGAAAAGTTAGGTCCCGTTTTATACGGCGGCAGCAACGATGAGCCGTTCGTAGGAATGGATTACGGTCACGCACCGAGCTTCAGCGATACTACCGCGGCTCTTATCGACGAGGAGGTCAAGCGGCTTGTAAACGAGGCCTACGACAAGTGCGAAAAAATCCTCACGGAGAATATGGATCAGCTAAACGAGCTTGCGGAATATCTTCTCGTCCATGAAAAGATCGACGGCGACAAGTTCGAGCAGCTTATGAAAGGCGAACTTGACTGGCGTAATGATATCGAGGAAAAGAGCGGTAACGTCTCTTCCGATACCGCGGAGATCATTGGCGAAAGCCAAAATGCTTCCGATAATGCCGACAGCTCCGATACTAACGTTGCCGATACTGCTGACGGTAATAACAGCGGCAACGGCGATCAGTAAAAAACATCATATCACACCATACAGCCGGTCGGGCGGTACAGTCCGACCGGTTAAGTATAGCCGGGCAAATCAGACCCGACCAATTTTTTAAAGGAGCATTCCGATGAAAATTCTCCACACTTCAGACCTGCATCTGGGTATATCTTTGTGCGGGATACCGCTGTTGCCCTATCAGCGAACGCTTTGCGAAGCTCTTTGCGGACTTGCCGAAAAAGCGGACGCAATGATCGCTTCGGGGGATATTTTTGATACTTCGGTGGCTTCCGCAGACGCAGTTAAGCTATGGAGCGAGTTTGCAACAAAGCTTTGCCTTGAAATAAAAATTCCCCTGATAGTCTGCGCGGGAAATCACGACGGGGCGGCGCGGCTTGCTTCCTGTTCCGGTCTGCTGCGTTCGTCGGGACTTTACATTTCGGGCGCGCTTGAGGACGCTTTTACTCCAGTGACTGTCGGAAATGCCGCTGTTTATTCTCTCCCCTACTTTAATCCAACGGACGCTGCCGCTGTTCTCGGCTGCGAACCCAACGCTGCTTCGGTCATGAAGGCCGCGGCTTGCGGGATACTTTCTAAGGCTGACAAGTCGGTATGCAATATTCTTGCGGCACACTGCTTTGCGGCGGGAGCTTCGGCGTCGGAAAGCGATATTTCCGCAAGAGCGTCCGAGTCGGTAGGCGGCGCGGACAAGATACCCGCAGACGCTTTTTCGGGTTTTGACTATGTTGCTCTCGGACATCTTCATAAGGCGCAGACCGTTTCAAAAAGCGGTGCGGAAACTCTTGTACGCTACAGCGGCGCGCCCCTGCCCTATTCGTTCGGAGAAGCTCGGTACAGAAAAACCGTCACTCTGTACGATACCGATACCCATTCCGCAGAGGAGCTTGATGTTCAACAACCTTATACTTTGCGCTCTCTGGAGGATACATATGAAAATATTCTCGGCATTGCGGAAAACGATACGAATCGTGACGATTACATGAAGATCACTGTGACCGACCGTTTTGTGGGAGACGGAATTTTCCTGCGGCTAAAGGAGCTGTATCCCAATCTTTTGCAGTTTTCGGGAGCAAGTCCGAGCGCCTCGGCGAGTGCGGAAACTTCCAAAGCCGCCGAAGCTTCCGAAATGGATATAGTGTCTCTTGCCGTCCGATACGCCGAAGAACGGCGAGGAGAGAAGCCCGACAGCGATGAACTTAAGTGGCTTTCCGAAGCCTTGAAAGAACTTGAAGAAGAATCTTAACCGAAAGGGAATGGTCGTTAAAATGAACACATTAATGAAAAAATACATAGACATACTTTTGAAAGCAATACTTACCGGCATAGCAATCGGTATCGGAGGAACGGTATATCTTTCCTGTGAAAACAAGGTCGTGGGGGCGTTCCTTTTCGGTACGGGACTGTTTACTATACTGACCTTCGGATTTATGCTCTTCACGGGAAAGGTCGGATATGCCGTTGAGAATAAGCCCGCATATCTGATAGACCTTGTAATTATCTGGACGGGAAATCTAATCGGCACAGCATTGACGGCGGGACTTGTGCTGCTGACAAGAATAGGCGGAGGCATTTCGGAAAAGGCGGCGGCTCTGTGCGATGCAAAGCTTTCCGACACTATAGTCAGTGTATTTATACTTGCCTTTTTCTGCGGAATGCTTATGTTTATAGCCGCAGACGGATATAAGAATATAAAAAATTCCGCGGGGCAGATGCTGGCGGTTTTCCTGCCCGTAATGACATTTATCCTCAGCGGATTCGAGCACTGCGTTGCGAATATGTACTATTTCACCGCAGGAGGGGCATGGTCGGGAAAAGGCTTTCTCTATATGATTGTGATGACCCTGGGCAATGCTGCGGGAGGAATACTTATTCCCCTGTTCAGAAAAGTCTTTGCAAAAGACTAACCTAAAAGAGGGGGGCAGAAATGGACGGAAAAAACGAGAATATCGGCGGCGGGGACGTTATTGAAGTCAATCTTCCCGACTATACCGAGGAGCGTGATATCAGATGGAGAAAGGTACGGTAGAGTATGCTCTGTGGTCAGCCGAGCCAAGTCCGGACGAATACAAACGAGTCCTTACCGACAGTGAGCAGGAGGCTCTTGCAAAAGAGGGTATAATAATAGGCTGTTATCCGTTGTTCGACTGATAAGCCGACATCTTAAAAAGCAACAAAAAGGGAGCAGGTACTACCTGCTCCCTTCAGTAATGCAATTATACAAAGATTTTCATTTACTGATCCTTAAAGTTAAGCTTTTTTCCAAGCTCGGCTATTTCAAGCTTATTAAGCTGCTTTTCCAGCTTTTCTATCCTGACTAAGTGAGCGCAAAGCTCCTGTGCAACAGGGTCGGGAACGTGTATCTGGTCAAGCTCTCCGCAAACGTCCACACGCTTTCCTCCCCGTCTGACTATCCTTGCGGGAACGCCTACCGCTGTGCAGTTGGGCGGCACTTCAGCCAGTACTACCGCATTGGCTGCAATTTTTGAGTTGTCCCCGACCTTGAACGGACCCAGCACTCTCGCTCCCGCGCCTACCATAACGTTGTTTCCCAGCGTAGGGTGACGTTTGCCCTTGTCCTTGCCTGTACCGCCGAGAGTTACCCCCTGATATACCAGACAGTTGTCACCGATCTCGGTGGTCTCGCCGATGACAACTCCGGAACCGTGATCGATAAAAAATCCCTTGCCTATCTTTGCTCCCGGGTGTATCTCGATACCTGTCAGCAGTCTTGCAAATTGGGAAATGCACCTTGCCGCAGTGTAAAGCTTTCGGGTGTAAAACCAATGCGACACCCTATACATCAGTACCGCGTGCAGACCCGAATAGGTCAGCAGTATTTCAACAGTGCTGCGGGCGGCAGGATCTCTTTTTTTCACGGATTCTATGTCCGACCTTATATGCTCCAAAAAAGTTTCTTTCACGAAAAGTTCTCCTTTCATATGATAAAAAGCCGCCTTCGCGGGATATTGTCCCATGAAGGCGGCGCAAACCGCGGTTCCACTTCAAAATTTGCTCTCGGTCCTTTAACGGGGACAAGCCGCAGACCTATACGCAAAACGTACCGCCGTGACTTACACGGACGTTTCTTCCCGATCCGAGCCGGCAGCCGCACTTCACAAACGCTCCGCCGCGCCGTTCCACCATATCGGCTGCTCTCTTTGGGTTTCTGCGCAAGTTACTCTGACTGTTATGCTTCTGGAATATTTACACTACACATTATACCATACCTCAAAAGAAATTGCAACAACTTTTTTTCGGCATTTTTTGATGCCTTGGATTTGAGGTGCAGTATTAATACTTTGTTTCGGTGATCTCAAGATCGTTAATAAATTCGTAAAATGCCGCGCTTTGTTCTTCCCAGTCGGCTTCCGCTGTATCGAACATTATGGCGTAAGCGTCCTGATTGGAATAGAAGTAGTATGCGATACCCTTGTACCTGCCCCGTTCGCTTTTTTCTTCCTGACCGTCCGCGCCGCTGACGAACTCGTACTGGATTATTTCATAGTCATACTTTATTGTATCAAAACCCATATAGGTGATATTTTCGGGTTCGCTGTAATTTGTGTCGCAGGCTGAAGTTATATTTGCTATCTTGGTAATGGCGCACGCCTGATCCGCCCATACCGCAAGCTCCTGAAGATCCTCCTTGTAATTATATGCGCGTATTATGATTTGTGATTTTCCGTTTGTGAAAAACTTTCCCTGTACACTCTGATCGTAGCCGCTGAGGACGTATCCTCCGGGAAGGGAGTCTTCGGGAGAACGTGAGTTGATCTTGTCAATGGCATATTTGTCGCCCTCGGCAATGGGACGTGTTTCGGTTATTGTTTCTTCGCCAAGTTCTCCGTCTATTCCGGTTATAACGGAGGTTCCCGTATCCGAGGAGGCTTCTGCGGTCTGGGAAACGCCGCTGCTTTCGGCAGAGCTGTCGCCGTTATTATTGCCGCTGCATCCCGCAAAAGCTACAGTCATGGCAAACGCGCATAAAAGCGCAGCGATCTTATTTTTTTTCATTTTGTATACATCCTTTCTTTATGCATTTTCAATGCAGTTGACGATTTCGGTACAGACCGCAGATTCATTCAGCGCTGCCGTCCTCATCAATGTCTATAAGCTTGTACCGCTTTTCAAGGTGACGTTCCGCAAGTGACAGTGTCATGGTGGAAAAACGATCGGGGTGGATAGCGAACTTTGAACCGCTCATCACGATCCTCCTGTCAAGACCTACGGCTTCAAGGGTTATGCTGCATAAATTGCCGTCTTCAAGCTCGCTCCGCGTAAATTCCGCGCCGTATTTTTCACAAAGCACAGTGCAGAGATAGTTGAAATAAAGCTTGCTTCCTTTTTTGTCGTTTTCAAATTTTGAGGGAACATTTTCCTTTCCCGAATGGTTTACGCTTTTTACCGTAATGGCGATCCTGTCCCTTTTCTTGGGATCTGTGCTTCTTACGCTTCTGCAATTGAAAACAAGCTCGTCAGGATAGAGCTTTCCGCAGCAGCATTCCAAAGCCATGTCAGATATTATTGTCTCAAAAACGCTGCGGTTCATTCGTGTGTAGATACCTTTTTCAGAGGTATAGGATACTTTTACCGATCTTCCGAGAGCGCGTTTTGCGTCCGCAGCCGCCTGAGAAATTTCGTCCGCAACACAGATGGTAACGTCGTCGCAGCATGGGTCGAGAACGTAGTAGAGCTGTTCGGGATTGATGACTTCGCGGAGAATGAGCATAAGTCCTTTATTAATAGTATTGAGCTGGTTTGCTACTTCACCGCAGCCGGCGCCGAAAACTGCTGCGGCTGCATCTATCTCGTCGGCGGAGATAGCGATCATTCCCACCGATTCGCGGATCCTTGCGCACAGATAGGTCATGTATGCCTTTATATGAGGCGAAGCCAGCAGGTTTTTAAGCTCGTCGCTGCCGAGAAGCTCGACGATGTAGAATGCGGAAGGATCATCGGCATTTTTGGCTTTCAGAACATTGATACGGTGGATAGTTTCTCCCTCAGTATAGAAAACCGCTCCCGAAACAGGAACGCCGTTTTCAAACAGACGGGAAAGATTATCATCGGAAATAGGTCCGCGGTTTGATTCCGACAGCGGATTTCTCCAAAGAACATTAAGGCTTTCGTCCGTTATAGCCGTCTGTATTCCCGATGCGCTGTAAATCTGTTTCAATATTGTAAAAAAATCAGTTGTCATTGTCATAGCTGACAGTCCTTTCATTTTGTTGGTTTCCCGAACGAAACGAGGCAAACGGGACTTTTTGTCCGAAATTGATGTTCGATAGATATTATACCATAGTTTCGAGGATTTGGCGATAGATTTTTTCAAAAAATCATAATTTTTTTCTTTTTTCAACACAAAGCGGATTTTGCTATGTTTTACGGCTGTTATGGCTTTGTAATATTTTTCCGAAATTGTAATTAAGCTGTAATTTTGCCGCCGTTGAATCGTAATCATTATTATGTTAAAATTTTATTAAGAGGTTTTATCAGAACGTACTGTAAAGGAGGGTCTGTCTGTGAGAGCGAGAATACTGCTTATAGCATTGTCGGCGGCGGTGCTGACTTCATGCGGAGCGAGCGTACACGGCGATTACCGCGGGGATTTCCGCGAAATGGAAAGCATCAGTGAAAGTCTGACCGAGCCCGAACTTGCCCCCGAGTCGCAGGAGTTTTACTTTGAAGAAGAAACAGACATGGCGGTGTTCCTGCCCATACTTAAAAGAGAAAAGCGTGATACCGAGCTTGAGGACAGGCTGAGACCCTATGTGAAAAAAATAATCTGTGCGGACGCTCTTTTGAGGTATGCCATGATGAACAACTATTACGGAGAGGAAATTTTCGACTTCGGCAATTTGGGAGAACATGAGTTTGATTCGGACAGTCTTAAAACATATACAAAAATACGTGATGAGTTCGGCGGGACAAAGGCACAGCTTCTGAACTTTTTCGGAACGGTCTATACAGATGATTATATAGATAGTATATGCGAAAATACGTCGTTTGAGGAAGCGCTTTTCGGCAGCTCCGACAATGGACCGCTTTTTGAGGAGCGGGAGGACGGTGTGTACCGTCAGGTAATAATGGGTGCAAAGGGAATGATAGGTTATGACTTTACGGATTTTGACGTGCGCTGTTTTGATGGGAAAACCGCCGAGATAGGCGTTCCCTATAAGCACGGTTACGGCTGCGGCTATGAGATTTTTCACCTCAGGCACGATGAGGGTCGGGGCTGGCGGTTGGATTCCAAAGGAAAGAATTATTGGGTTAAGACGCATGCTCCGCCTAAGATGGAGACATACGGTAACGCCGCCCGCCCTGAAATTGCCAAGCTTGATATGAAAATGGGACATATCCCGAGAATGGAGTTTGTCTTTATGTATTTTAACGAAACTGAGGACAGGGACTTTATAGAAAGGGACGGGGAAAAATATTTCCGCGTTAAGAATAATTTTCCCATAGATGATCTGAGAAAGATTTTTTTCGAGCACATAGACAAGTACAAATGGGAATGGGACGATGAAACGGAGGATTTTGTCCGCACTGACGAGCCGCTTTTGCAGCCCTGTCTGGATAAATACATAAATGAAGTGTTTATTGAATCGGAGGGAGCTCTGTACCGCCGCGAGGGCGCTCCTGTATATGAAATAGATCACCCCGACTATAACGGCAGGGACGCTGTTTCCGCACAGGTAAGCACGCCTGCTTTGGGGGACGATATGATGTCTGTGTTCATATGCGGAAACGGAGAGAAAGCTATGTTTCTCTCGGACGGAACTCTTGTTACCGATATCCCGCTGAAAGAATCGGAGTAAAATATGAAAGGACATTACTATGGAAATTATTCTTCCCGATCCTGAAACGGGAAAAAGATACAACGCTCAAAGCGCATACCTTAAAAGGCGCTTCGGCAAAAAAACCGTGAAGATCAGTCTGAACGGCGGTTTTACCTGCCCCAACAGGGACGGTTCAAAGGGTACGGGCGGCTGCACATATTGCTCCGCAAAGGGAAGCGGCGATTTCGGAGGAGATCCTGCCGAAAGCATTTCAAAGCAGTTTTTGGACGTTCGCAGCCGTCTCGAAAAAAAGTGGGGAAACGATTTGCTCTACATACCCTATTTTCAGGCGAATACAGGCACATACGCGCCGCTTGAACGTCTAAAAGCCCTTTACGAAGAAGCCTTGTCACAGGAAAATGCGGTGGGACTTGCCGTCTCCACCCGTCCCGACTGCATATCCTCCGATGTTGCCGATTATCTGGGCAGACTTTCCGAACGCACCTATCTTACCGTTGAGCTTGGCTTACAGACCATACATGACAGAACTGCCGCCCGAATAAACCGCTGTCATACATACCGCGATTTTCTCTACGGCTTCAGACTGCTCCGAAGCAGAGGGGTAAACGTCTGCGTACATATTATAAACGGACTTCCGGGCGAGACTCCCCGCATGATGCTTGAGACTGCTCAGGCTCTGGCGGATCTGGATATTCACGGCATAAAGATACACCTGCTCCATGTTATCCGCGGCACTGCTCTTGCGGAACAGTACGTTCGCGGAGAATTTTCCGTTCTCGAACCCGAAGACTATGTGGAAATAGTTTGCAGCCAGCTTGAAATCCTGCCGCCCTCCGTGGTGATAGAGCGTCTTACGGGGGACGGTGACAAAAGCACGCTTATTGCTCCAATGAAAAGTACAAACAAAAAAGCCGTACTGAATGGTATCGACAAGGAGCTCCGCCGCCGCGGCACGGTACAGGGATCGGGATACCGCGGGAAAATCTGACATTTTGCACAAAAAATTTATTCACATAAACGGAATTTTTCTGTACAAAACATGGAAAGTGTCTTAAACGTCATAAAAAATATAATGATTTCGGCAAAAAGGCTATTGCTTTTTTTATGTATATGTGTTAAAATAAAAATGTGTAGAAATGCAGATACAAAAAAATATCGGGAACGGAGGGGCGGATTTTATGAAAACCGTTTTAATAACCGGCGCGTCGGGTCTTATGGGCAGCGAACTTGCGCTGGCTTTGCTTGAAAAAGGATTCAGCGTTGTGGGAGTTGACAATACACCGGGCGCAGGCGCGGACGATCCCAATTATACCTTTGTGCAGGCTGCTGCCGATGATAAGGACGCTGTTACAAGAGCTATGACAGAAAACAAAATAGATGCATTGGTTCATCTTGCGTGCACGGTGGATAACGATTTGCCTAACATCATCACGTCCGCTCACGAAAAGCAGTCGGCGGCAATCGATAAATACCTTTACAAAGCGGCTATCACAGCGGGAGCTTCCGATGTGATACTTGTAAGCACTCATCAGGTTTACGCTCACCAGAAGACTCGCGAGCCTATACGTGAGACTGCGGACGAAAAACCTTCTACAGCATATGCGAAAATGAAGTACGAAAGCGAAAAGGCTCTGTCAAAGGAAATAAAGAAAGCAAACTCCACAAAGGGCGTTATCGCAAGAGTGTGTCCCATTTATACCAAGGACTACGCTCCCAATCTCCACGCCAGGATCTACGATCCTAAGGACAGCTGTTCTTACATATACGGCTACGGTGACTACGGTTTCTCGTTTTGCTGCCTGTTCAATTTGGTGGACTTTATACTGGGTATCCTTACGGTGACCGGCGGCATTAACTATCAGGGCATCTATAATGTCTGCGACTCAAAGCCTATCCTTGCCAAGGAGATCGTGGACTTTGAAAGACAGTACCACAAGCTTGGCGCGGTAATTCAGAGGAACTACGGTTCGGACGCAGTAAAGTCCGCGCTGGCATTCGGTTCAAAAACGGCGAAGATAGACTACCGCTATAATGACCTGAGTACAGTATGCAGCAATATTTCATACGACAACACTAAGGCGCAGAGAATTTCTACATTCCGCTGGAAGTTGTCCAATACAAAGTAAAAAAATTGTCGGAGACCGAAAGGTTTCCGACTTTTAGTTTTATTGAAAAATAATGAAAATCACAGTCCCGAAAAGGTATAAAGTCTGTTGAGAAAAATGAGTTCCACGCCGTCGGGGGTGCGGTAAAGACTGAACACCTCTATAGGTTCGGCGTGAAGGATATTGTAAGAATTGATGTAAACGGTCATGTAACCCGCTGTAAAGCCGATAAGCAGTACAGCTGCGGTAACAGACATAAGCAGTCTGCGGCGGCGGCGTTTCGCTTCGCTCATTTTTATTTTAAATGTGAACGGACTTTTCATTTTAACACTTCCCGACGGTATTTTTATGTAAGCTCCTCCAGACATTTGGCAAGGGATTTTCCCACAAGTTCGCCGCTGTATTCGGCTTGCTCTATGCTGTTGGCGTGTCCGCCCATTTCAATAAGTATGGAGCCTGTTGTCAAGTCCTGATTGTATTTGCGGTAGTCGAACAAAACGGGTCGGGTAAGTCCCGGATAGTCGCTTTCCATCTGCCGCTGGAGCAGACAGGCGAAGCGCAGGTTTTTCATGTAGTTCGGCATATTCATTGTGCCGTCGTCGCAGCCGCAGATTATCATTACCTGCGCGGCGTTTTTGCCGTCAATATCTGCAACAGGAGCTATCCTCTCGCCGCTTTCCCTCTCGATGGCGTCGCGGTGAATGTCAAGAACTATTTTTATGGAGGGGTATTCTTCAAGATATTTCTGCACAGTCTCGCGGCTCAGGTCGTAGCTTCCGTTATAGGACGGATAGTCGTGCAGAGTTCCGTCGTGGATAACGCCTATACCTGCGGCTTCAAGCTGCTCGGCGATCTTATCCCCCACGGCGACCATGTTCATCGACCTGTCGGTGGTGCGGGAATTGAAGCTTGCGTCGTAAAAGTCCCTTTCGTAAGGCTCGTAGCTTTCGGTGGCATGAGTGTGCATTATCAGCACTTGAGGGTTTTGCGAGCTGCTGTTTTTTTCTATAGCAAAATCAGGAAGCAGACGGCTTTCCTCCAGAACGCGGTCGTTTGAAACGCTTGTGACGTTTCTTACCTGTCCCGCAATGTCAAGGTCTACATAGGCTTCGCCTTTCATGTACCCATAGGTCATGGAGGTGATAGTTCCGTCGTGACTTTCCAGACTTTCGGGGTACGGCTTGGGGCCCGCGTCCGGCTTTTCGTCGGGAACAAAACGTTCCTCATCGGTGCTGTTGGGAATTTCCAGTTCTCCCCATGAGAGCATTTCGCTGTCGTCTACAGTAAAGAGTGCGGAGCGTGTTTCCTGCGTATCCTTGGATAATCCAGACATCGGCTTGTCCGCAGTGATATTTTCATCGGCAGCCTGTTCAGACTGTATGCTTTGGTTCTCCGACAGCGGGAAAACGTCCCCTACCGAAAGCATTGCGGAGGCTTTCGCCGCACTAAACGCAGCATAGGACGCAGAGGAAGCTCCGTTTATTACGGGCAGGGCAACTACAAGAATTCCGGCAGCGGCGGCGGAAGAAAATACCGCAAGCCTTGCAAAAGCCGTTCCGCGTTTTTTCCGTCTGCACGGTTTTCCGACGGCGGCGCTGCGGCTTCGGCGGTTTCGGGAAATCATGGAATACTCCCCCTTTCGGCGATCTTTTCTAAGTATATAGTATGCCATGGGAGATGTAAAATATTCCTGTGATCGGGTCCGGATATCAGGCTTTAAATTTCAGGCGTGATTTTGTCTGCATTTTATGAACTGTAAATACATTATTTACTATCGCTCAAATCTATATCATTGTCAATGCAGTACAAAGCGGACCGCAGCAAAAGCTGTGCCTTGCTGATGTCGTTTTTTTCGCAGTACTCCGATATTTTTTCGTATTCCGCTATTTTGGCATTAACTGTAAATGTTTTGTACGTTTTATCGTGATATTTTTTGTTCGCCCTTTTTTGTGCTTCTGTTCTCATCATTTCACCCTTTGTTAATTTTTCATAATTTTAATGTAGTGGATTATTGTATTTTTATATGCTATTTCGTCAATAAGCATATTGACATATATAATAAACCATGGTATAATATAATCAAGAAAAACAAATCCGCACGGAAAGGAAAATCATTATGGATCCAAACGAATTCAGCTTTGGTGCCCTTTTTAACTGCGCCGATTTCCGCTTCAGCGAATCGCTCGCTTTTAAAGAAGCTTTCGCGGAATTGAACAATATATTGGAAACCGAACTGTGTAAGTCCGACCTTCGTAGCAGGCTCGACAACGCGGCGAACCGGTGTATATTCGAGGCGCGTTCGGATGCATTCAAACAGGGATTCTGCTTTGCGGTAAAGTCAATAAAATTTTTGCTGAAAATTTAAGACGTCGGCGCGGTAATAATTATCGGGAAAAAACGGGCTGTACTTTCGCTGTACAGCCCGTTTGCTGTTTTTATCTGACTTTTTCGTCGTTTTCTTTGAAAATTCTTTCCAGTACTTCGTCCATGGGTTTTGCTCCAAGGTCGCCCTCCTTGCAGGAACGGAGAGAAAGTGTGTTCTCCTCCACTTCCTTGTCGCCTACGATAAAGAAGTAGGGTATCTTGTCAAGCTGCGCCTGACGAATTTTGTAGCCAACGCCCTCCTTGCGGGAGTCAACTGTCGCTCTTATGCCGCGGGCTTCGAGCTTTTTAAGAACATTTTGACAGTACTCCGCAGCTCTGTCCGTAACGGGAAGAATCCTTACCTGTTCGGGAGAAAGCCACAACGGCAGCGCGCCTGCAAAGGTTTCAAGCAGGTATGCGAGAGTACGCTCATAGCAGCCGAGAGAAGTTCTGTGAATGATATAGGGACGTCTCTTTTTACCGTCAACATCGGTGTATTCCATTCCAAACTGTTCAGCCAAAAGCTGGTCAACCTGAATAGTTACTATCGTATCCTCCTTGCCGTATACGTTGTGGTACTGAATATCAAGCTTAGGACCGTAAAAAGCAGCCTCGTCTATACCGACAGTATATTCCACGCCAAGATCGTCAAGTATCTTGCCCATAATGCCTTGGGCTTCGTCCCACTGTTCGGGAGTTCCGATATATTTTTCCTTATTATTGGGATCCCACTGTGAGAAGCGGAAAGTACAATTGTCAAGCAGACCTACTGTGTCAAGAACATATTTTGCAAGGTCAAGACACTCTTTAAATTCCTCTTCAAGCTGTTCGGGACGGAGAATATAGTGTCCCTCGGAAATTGTAAACTGACGAACACGGATAAGACCGTGCATTTCGCCGCTGTCCTCGTTTCTGAAAAGTGTGGAGGTCTCCGTCAGTCTCATAGGAAGATCGCGGTAGGAGCGTGCTCTGTTCAAAAATACCTGATACTGGAAAGGACAGGTCATAGGACGGAGAGCAAAGCATTCCTTAGTTTCGTCGTGGGGGTCGCCGAGAACGAACATTCCGTCAAGGTAGTGATCCCAGTGTCCTGAAATTTTATAAAGCTCACGCTTTGCCATGTATGGTGTTTTTGTAAGCTGACAGCCGCGCTTCTGCTCAACGTCCTCGATCCAGCGCTGGAGTATCTGAATTACCCTTGCGCCCTTTGGCAGAAGAATGGGAAGTCCCTGACCGATGTAGTCAACGGTGGTAAAGTATTCCAGTTCGCGTCCGAGCTTGTTGTGGTCGCGTTTTTTTGCTTCCTCGGCAGCCTTGAGGTGCTCTTCAAGCTGACTTGCCTTAGGGTACGCAGTACCGTAAACACGGGAAAGCTGCTTGCCCTTGGCGTCGCCGCGCCAGTACGCGCCTGTGCAGGCTGTAAGCTTAAAAGCCTTTACAGCGGAAGTGTTCATCAGATGAGGACCTGCGCAAAGGTCGGTGAAGTCCCCCTGCTTGTAGAAGCTGATGTCTTCGCCCTTGCCTGCGTGTTCGGCGCAAAGCTCAACCTTGTAAGGCTCGCCCATTTTTTCAAGCATAGCCTTAGCCTCGTCAGCCGGCAGACCGAACTGCTCAATGGCAATATCTTCCTTGACAATTTTTTTCATCTCGGCCTCGAGAGCAGTCAGGTCGTCGGCAGTAAACGCTTTTTCTGTATCGAAATCATAGTAAAAGCCGTTGTCGATAGCGGGACCTATTGCAAGCTTAACGTTTGGGTACAGTCTTTTAACAGCCTGTGCCAGAATGTGGGAAGCCGTATGCCAGAAGGTCTTTTTGCCCTCGTCGCTGTCAAAGGTCATTACCTCAAAGGTGCAGTCCTTGTCAATAGTGGTACGCAGATCGCATACCTGACCGTCCAGCTTTACGCAGCAGGCGGACTTGTAAAGTCCCATGCCGATGCCCTTAACCACTTCCGCCGCGGGCATTGACGATTCGATTTCCTTGACCGAACCGTCTTTCAGTGTTAGTTTGATCATTTTAATTATCTCCTTTGTATAATTTATAATAAAAATTACATATAGTAAAATTTAGCTGTTGGAAATTTTTTGCTCGTCTATTTCATATGCAACCTTTGCATTGTTTTTCCGTATCAGCTCTTTTTTTATGAACTGGCCCGAACGGGAGTCCACCACCGCACGATAGACCTCTCCCCTGCGGTACACCTCGTTGCCCTCGCGGATAAAACGCTCGTTTTCGGATTTGATATGAAAAGCAAACTGTGAGCGGTCTATAGCCCGAAGTTCTCCTCTAAGATACTCGCCGTCGGTGTAGACAATTATCTGATAGGTGTTTTTGGTGTTGTTTTTCAGCCTGTAGTCAAGATAGTTATAGAAAACCGACGTACCCGTACCGAAAGGTACTTTCCTGCCGTGGTCGGGGAAAAGGTCGATTTGGTCGTGATGGTGATGTTCGGCGATGTCAAGTTCGGAGTGGAGAGCCATCCAGTGGATAAGGTTTGTCATCTGACAAAGTCCGCCGCCTATGCCAGTTGACGGTTTCCCGCCCTCTATGGTAAGTCCCTCAAGGTAGCCCTTTTTTTCGTCGGGACTGCCAACAAGCCTCCAGAATGAAAAGGTCTCGCCGGGGTGTATCAGTATTCCCGAAATTTTCGGCGCGGCAAGCGACAGGTTCACCGCCTTGTTTTCCTGCAAGCGCATATCGGCGTTCCCAAGCCGTCTGCGTATCAGGGAACTGTGCTTATAGAGCAGCACCGGGAGCTTTTCCTCGGTTTTTTCGGAAGTAAACCTCATACCAAAGAGTGCCCCGAAGAAGTTTTTTATATGCCGCAGTACAATACACTTATGCATGGAGATCTTGTAGGTCGCAGGTGAAATTTCGCAGAACAGCCGCCTTTTCATATGTGAAGCCCCAATCTTTATTTAGTGTTATCCAAATAATAGCACTATATATCATGAACTTCAACGGTTGTTCCGAATTGTAACCCCTATGATACCGAATTATAATAGGACGGTAACATATGGTAACAGTAATATTAATAATGGTTACAAAAAATCCCTTAATCCTGTTCGGACTAAGGGACGATTTTTCTCGTGATTCCACCCAAATTCATACACTCATCGTAATATTATTGGAAATATTACGGAAAGTATACCTCATTCCGCTCTGTAACGGGAGCGTCCCGCCGTGTATTGGACGGACTCAAAGGCGGTGTGCACTGTACTTGGGAATACCCCGCTCGCAGCGTCTTCCGCTAAAAGCGGCTGCGGGACTCTCTGAAAACCCTCGGCGTACAGCGCCTTCCTTATCAGCGTTTTTTACTATGAATTCAGCATATCACATTTATTTTGTTTTGTCAATCGTCTTTTTGTACATACTGATAAGGTAAATATTATGAAATAGTGTCAAATTGTATAATTTTCCTTGACAAATCGAAGATTTTATATTAAAATAATAAAATGAATGCAATGTATTTAAATAAACGGTTTCGGGGTCTCACGTGATCGTGTATGTCCTGAAGGCTATGCAAATAAATTGCTGTTCAATTTTTTTCTTTCTTCTATAGTGAATAGAAGGTTTTCATATATTATATTATAAGCGGATAAATTCGTTTTACTCTAAGTATTTTTCTGTGTCGGACAGGATCGGAATGATAGGGCACTGAAGAATCGCTTCGGATCTTTTTACGTATATACGGTATGCCGTGACCGACGGGGTCGGGGCGGTATTGCCGCCGTTTCTTGCGAAAACGTATTCGCAGGTCTTAAAACAGACTGACAGTCAAGCCGCAGACACTGACGGCAGCTGTACAGTCGGACTGATAACTATTTGTATAATGTATAGCGAAAACCTTTATTCTCCTTGAAGAAATACTATAAAGGAGGTAAATGGGTTGGAATTCATAATCGGAATTATAGCTTTCATCGTCGGCGCGGCGGCTTCCGGCTTCGTTATGTTCAAGGTCGGGATCAATTACCGCAAGCAGCAGGCTGAATCCGCTATCGGTTCCGCCGAAAAGGAAGCCGAGAGAATTATCGAGGACGCTAAAAAAGAAGCCGAAAGCAAGAAGAAAATAGCCCTTGTGGAGGCTAAGGACGAAATACACAAAAGCCGTTCCGAGCTTGAAAAGGAGATCAAGGAACGCAGGAACGATATGTCCCGTCAGGAGCGGCGCATCCAGCAGAAAGAGGAAAACCTCGACAAAAAAAGCGACAATATAGAAAAGAAAGACGAGCTTTTGCAGAAAAAACTCAAGCAGGCTGAGGAAAAGCTTGATGAGGCTGACAAGATCAAAAAGTCCCAGATGGAAATTTTGGAAAAAATTTCTCAGTTTACAATGGAACAGGCTAAGGATCACCTGCTTTCAATGCTGGAAAACGACCTTGTACACGACAAGGCGCTGAAAATACAGCAGTACGAGACACAGCTCAAGGACGAATGCGAGGAAAGAGCGAGAGACCTTATCTCTCTTGCAGTTTCCAAATGTGCTGCGGATCAGGTCTCCGAGACCGCTGTTTCGGTGGTTCCCCTTCCCAATGACGAAATGAAAGGCCGTATCATCGGACGTGAGGGACGCAATATCCGTACTCTTGAGACCCTTACGGGCGTAGACCTTATTATAGACGATACTCCCGAGGCGATTACTTTATCCTGCTTCGATCAGGCAAGGCGCGAGGTCGCAAGGATCGCCCTCGAAAAGCTTATCGCAGACGGACGTATCCACCCCTCCCGTATCGAGGAAATGGTTGACAAGGCTCGCCGCGAGGTTGAGCATAAAATCAAGCAGGAGGGCGAAAGAGCTGTTCTGGAGACTAACGTTCACGGGCTTAACCATGAGCTTGTCCGCCTTATCGGACGTCTTCATTACCGCACGTCTTACCGTCAGAACGTTCTCAATCACTCTATAGAGGTGGCTCACCTTGCGGGTATAATGGCTTCCGAGCTTGGTGTGGACGCTAATCTTGCGCGCCGCGCCGGACTTCTCCACGACGTGGGCAAGGCTCTCAGCTACGAGATAGAGGGTTCTCACGTTCAGATAGGCGTTGACGTTTGCCGCAAGTACAAGGAGAATGCCGACGTTATCCACGCTATCGAGGCTCATCACGGCGATGTGGAGGCTAAAACTGTTGTTGCTACGCTGGTTCAGGCTGCCGATGCTATTTCCGCCGCAAGACCCGGCGCAAGAAGCGAGAACTACGAGAACTATATCAAGCGTCTTCAGAAGCTTGAGGAGATATGTACATCTTACGACGGCGTTGAAAAATCCTTTGCCATTCAGGCGGGACGCGAAGTGCGCATAATGGTATTCCCCGACAAGATCAACGATGAGAAAATGACCATTGTTGCCCGCGAGATCGCTCAGCGTATCGAAAACGAGATGGATTATCCCGGACAGATCAAGATCAATCTTATCAGGGAAAGTCGCGCCATAGAATACGCAAAGTAATATTTTTGACAATTATACCTATAGTATGTAATCGAGAAAAAACAGGGGCTTCCTAAAGCCCCTGTTTTGGTAGGAGGATTTCTATGCCAAAAACGATTTTCGGTACAACGGAAAAATCCAATTTTATACTGAATATGAAGAAAAGCACGGTCAGGAAATGGGTTGCGGGACTGCTTTGCGCCTGTGTTATAGTTCCGCTTCTTGGAGGGATATTCATTACCGCTGTTCCCGGAACAAGCGCGCTGCTGGGAGCATTTCTTTACGCAACGGGATTTTCCTGCATACTTTTCTATATAGTGCTGTTGCTTAGAAAAGATATACGTGTAAAAGACTATCCCTGCTTTTATTTAATTTTCGCGCTGGCGGCGCTGGCGTTTGCCTCCTATTATCGGGTCGTGCTGAACAGCGGCGGCGATCAGGAAATGATAAATACCGCTTTGCTGGGCGAAAACGGCAGATATGAGGGCTTTCTTGCGCTGATCGCTTATTTCGGAATATTCTTGCTTGCGGCGGCGGTAATGCGCAGGAGCTCGGTAAAAGTTATTTTTGACATTCTTGTGGGCGCGGGGATAGTACAGGGCGTCGTGGCGGTATTGCAGCATATACCTTGGGATTTCCCGTCGGATTTCAGAAAACTGCCCGCTTTGATACTTCTGAAGGACGTTCATCTTTCCAGCGGACTTTCCGACAATCCTATTTTTTACGGCTCGTTTCTTACGCTTGTAACGGCTGTTGCGGCGGCGGGAGCTATGTACGAAAAAAATATCGTTCGGGCGAGAGTTTACGGAGTTTCGGCGGTATTCTTTTTCCTGACTGGACTTTTTACATCATCGGTGGTGCCGCTTATCGGCATAGGTACAGCGTATGTTGTGCTTGCGGTCATTGAATTTACTGCGGGAAAAGGCGGTACAAGCTTTGAAGGGGGCGTACTGACAAGTTCACGGAAAAGATTTGCCGCGCTGCTTATCGGGACAGCTGCCGTTCTGGGACTTGTACTGGCGCTTCAAGGCGTCTGGCTGCGTGACAAGGCGATCGCCTATACAGACTGCTTTTACCGTCTGTATATAACGGGCGGACCGTCTCCGGTAAATTATGATTCCTTGTGGAAAATAGGCGCTGAAAGAAGCTTTATGATGATAAAGGCTCACCCTATACTCGGCGTGGGACCCGATCTCATGGCAAAATATCAGATCGGTATCGAGGATCTTATAGTTGACAGCATTGACCGCAGCTACAATGAGTATCTTTATATTGCGGCAACGAGGGGAATACCTGCGCTTGCGGTCTATTTGGCGCTGCTTGCGGCGAGCTTTGTCAGACTTTTTAAGGACGTTCGGGAATTCGCTTCCGACAGGGAAATTTGGTTCAGACCTGCGCTGCTTGCGGCGGTCACGGCGTATTCGGTGCAGGCGTTTTTCAGCGCGAGTGCTGTAACGGTCGCTCCGTTTTTCTGGCTGCTTCTCGGAATTTCATGGTCGAAATTTACGGAGGATACCAAAATCAAGGCATAAAAACAGACCCGTTCCGATACGCTGAGCGGGTCTTCGCAATATTGACAAAAAAGACAAAATGTGCTAAAATAACAGAAGTGTGCCGCACGGCGGTTTGTCAAAGGTTTCGCATTTGGCTGCGAGTTCTCGCAGGCGACTCTCTTTACGGGGATATTATACCCCCTCACCCCGCATTTTGTCAAGCAATTCTCAAAATTTTCCGCGTATTTTTTTCGATTTATATATATCGTATATTCATTTGCAAATCCGCCGATTATTACAAAATCGTTACGATTATTGCAAATCTGTTACCGACGTTTTTCGCGTTTTTTTGAAAAATGTGCGTTTTTTAGTGAAAAGTGTACACAACGCACGAAAAATAACTTGAAAATTTGGTGCATCTGTACGTTGACACTTTTCGCTTGAAATGTTAGAATAATAGCGTGATAGACAGAGGGTCGCCAATAAGGCATAAGACCCCGAACCTCATAAGATGTTTCGGACAGGTTGATATGCCCCCCCGCGGTCACGGTCATCACAAAAATCCTATTTGATTTCCATTCCATAATGGAAATAAATAAAGAAAAAATTAAAACAAAACAAGGAGGAAATTTTTCATGAACATGAAAAAGACAATCGCTGCAATCGCAGCAGGCGCAGTAGCTGTATCTGCAATGGCTACTACAGTTTCCGCAGTGGAGAGCAAGACTCTTAACTACAACCTCACCGCTACACTTGAGAATCAGTTCAACGGTCAGGTAACTCTTAAGGCTACATTCCCTAACGTTCCCCTCGAGGCAGGCAAGAACGTTAAGATCAGACTTCTTTCCAACTCCAGCAACGGTTGGACCGACAAGATCGTAGTTAGCGGTCAGTACATTGACACTAACAAGGCTATCAATCCTATCACATTCACAGAGGACGAGTGGACAGAGGGCTTCAGCTCCGTTACTGCTGGCATGATGGATTCCGCAGATCAGAGCGCTGCAAGCGATTACTGGATGGCATTTGTTAAGAACGGCCCTGCAGGTTCTTACGGTCACGAGATCACTATCCCTGTTGTAGAAGTTAACACAGGTAGTCCTGCTCTTATCGGCGGCACAGCTGTTGAAGGATCGGATGCTGTAGCTGCTACAGCTGTAATTAAGGAAGTTAACCTCGCTGCAGATGATGCTACAACTACATCCGCTTACGTTGCAAGCTTTGCAGGTCTGGAGTCCGGTGAATACACAGTTCAGTACAATACTGATAAGTGGGAAATCATGGACGGCGCTTTCACTACAGGCAAGGAAGTTCAGGTTGTTACTGACGGTACTGTTGCTGACGGTGATACAATCGTTGTAACTTACACTAAGGGTAAGGATGCAGTTGAGGGTTCTACAGGCGCTCAGATGGCTAACATCATTGTAACAGCTACTCTTAAGAACATCAACCCCGGTAACAACGGTGACATGGGTGGTGCTATCTCTGCTGGCAAGTTCTACATTGAGATCAGCACTGATAACGGCACAACTTATACAAGAGGTGACGCTAACTACTCCGGTCTTACCGCTGCTACAAAGTACAAGATGCCTTTCAGAACTACTCTGAACGACAACGTTAATATCCTTGATTACCTCCAGACAGCTAACCTCATCGGCGATGACAAGTCCTATGTAAACGTTAAGGCTGTTATCAACGATGCTATCGAGAACTACGAGGGTGTAACATTTACATTCAACACTGCTGCAAGCAAGGTTAAGTACGTTCTTGCTACAGGTTCCAAGACAGGCAATCCTACTATCGGCAACACACTGTACTCTACTTATGATGCTGCAGTAAAGGCTGCTACCGGTTCTCAGTGGGTTACAGCTGTATACAATGACGATTGGGATGCTGTTGACACTTACACAGCATTCGGTGAGCACACATATGACTGGAGATACGCTCCCGAGACTTCCGGCTACACAGGTTTTGACTGGGGCGGAACAAACCTCTTCGCAGGCGCTCTCGTTGTAAACGAAGCTTACACAATGTCTCTCAGCAACACTGAGTACTTTGACTGGACTAAGACTTCCATCAGCTTTGACTGGGAAGCTATCATGGACAATGCTGCTACAACTAACAACTACGCAACATATGTTCACAGCCTCAAGCTCGCTACTTCCAACCTCTGGTTCTGGGATTCTATGGATCTCGTACTCACCGCTGGTGAAGCTGACGACGTTTCCGCTGATGCTGGTGCAGAAGTTGACGACGCTACACTTGATGATGATGATGATGAAA
>CAMWRN010000004.1 GCA_947176675.1 uncultured Clostridia bacterium
ATTGATCGCCTGATACGATTTTCCCGTTCCAGTTTTCCCCGGCAAAGTATAAACTTTCATCTTTACTATTACTTGTCCTTCTGTTATAATGGTACTGATTTAAAAAATGTCTTATAAGGAGGATAATATCATGGCTAATACCAAGAAAAATGTCCGGGAAGAAAAAGTCGAAGCTGCCGAAAAAGCAGCAGAGGTCAAGACTGAAGCGGTAGTTGCCGCCGAGTCTGCCGCTAAAGCTGAAAGCGCTCCCGCGGCTGCTGTGACCGAAGATGTTAAAGAGATCAAAAAAGAAGCTTCTAAGACGGAGAAAAAACGCGGAAGAAAACCTGCGGCAAAAAACGAAAAAACTGCTGCTAAGTCTGAAAAGACTGAAAAAACTCCCGCAGCAAAATCTGAAAAAACCAAAACTGCAAAAACTTCAAAAACCGCGAAAACAGATAAGGCTCCGGCAGCCGCTAAAGAAAAAGCTCCAGCAGCTAATAAGGACGACGCTCCCAAGACGGAGAAAAAGCGCGGAAGAAAACCGGCAGCCGCAAAGACTGAGACTAAGGCTCCCGCTAAAACAACCGGTAAGCGCACTGCTAAGAAAACCGTAGAAAAAACTCCCGCAAAGAGGGGCAGGAAGAAAGCTTTGACATTCGATTCGGTCGTTGACGCAGCAAGGAAAAAGACCGAGAGTGCGGATATCTCAAGGATCAAGTATCCTATTGCCGTGAACTTTGAGCTTAAAGGTTCTGCCGACGGAATTTTCTATATAGTTGTTTCCGATGGAAAAATCACAGTCGAGCCTTACAAGTATAACGATTACGACGTTTATATTGAAGCTGACGCAGCAGAACTCGTAAGTGTGCTGAACGGTCAGAAGGATATTTATGATGCGCTTGCGGACGGAACAATTACGTTCGGAAACTGCAATCTCAAGAAAACTATCCTGTTTATCAACGCTGTACTTTAATTTAAATGAAAGATCCGCATGGAACGAAGCTCTGTGCGGATCTTTTGGAGTTTTTATGATCTTTTATATGTTTCTTAACGAGAAAGACTGCGTATCAAAGCGAGTCTTTCACCATGAGGCGGCGCACGGTCTTCTTGGTATATCATTGAAAAAAATGTTCGGGATAGAAGAATATTCGCTGAGAACGGGCGGATGCGGAAAGCCGTATCTGGTTGAACGCACCGATGTTTTATTTAATCTGAGCCATTGTACGGGACTTGCAGTATGCGGTATATCTGAATCAGAAATAGGCGTAGACTGCGAACTGATACGTGCTTACAGCGGAAATGCGGCAAAAAGGATATTTTCAGACACTGAGATAGGTCTTGTTTTTGAAAGTTCTGACCCCGACGAAACCTTTTTCCGTATTTGGACGCTGAAAGAAGCTCTCGGAAAGGCTATGGGGACGGGCATACTTTCGGACCTTAAAAGCTATGAGTTCGGCTTTGAAAATGGCAGACCTGTCTGCAAAGCACTGCCGGAAAAATTTTTTTCACAGAAAATAATATGCGGGAAATGGGTAGTGAGCGTTTGTTCCGATGTTCCGGAAAATGACTTTGAAGAAGTCTCCGAAAAATACTGCAATTGAGTTCCTCTCAAAGGGTAAGGCTTCACACAAAAGTCAAAGAACCGAAAAAAAGATGTATTGACATATCTGTTTTTGTTTGATATAATAGCATGTAATGTCAGCGCAAGAACTGTATTTTAATGATACAATACCATACAAGAACGTTCCGGAGGAGATTACATATGGATATTCAAAACAAGAAAGGGATCAGTACAACGCATTTTTTGATAGGAAGCTTTACGCTGTTGCTGCTGATCAGTATAGGTGCGTTCATATGTTTGGGGCAATATATGAGCAGGGTAAGCGAAGAGTCCATTGATAAAGTGGGCGATCTGTATATGTCAGGAATAAACGATCATATTTCCGCTCACTTTCACACACTTATCGAGTTAAAGCTGGAACAGGCTGAAGCGATAACCCAGTCAGTTCCGACGGATGTGGAAGAACTGCATGAGGAGTTGATCTACAGAGGCCGCATAAGGAATTTCAGTAATTTGGCGCTTTGTTCGGATGATGGGAATATGGAAATGCTTTACGGCGATCCTATTCAGCTTGCAGATCCTGATCCTTTTTTTGAATCGCTGAGAAACAATGAAAAAAAGGTTGCTGTCGGAAGAGACTCTTCGGGAAACGAAGTGGTAATGTTCGGTATCGAAGCGGATTATCCTATGAAAAACGGAAGAACTTCCATGGCTATAGTTACGGCTGTTCCGATAGAATACATCAGCACAATGCTGAGTACAGAAGAAAAAAACTCGATTATATTCTCGCATATAATCCGCAAGGACGGCAGTTTTATTGCAAGCGATATGAGCGGTGAGTATACGGATTATTTTAACAGCTTATATGCACGGTATCAGGATAACAACAAGGAAAAGATAGATAAATATGTTCGTGAAATTTCCGAAGCAATGGAAAGAAAAGAGAATTTTTACACAATATTGGATCTGGACGGAAGCAGTCAGAAGATATATTGTACGTCTCTGCCGTATTCGGAGTGGTATTTGCTTGCTATACTTCCTTTCGGCGATCTGAACGAGACAGTGGAAAACCTTAACAGGAACAGCATGGGCGCGACAATGTTAATAAGCGCTATAATTATTGTTGTTCTGCTGATAATTTTCTACATTTATTTCAAAATGACATGCCGACAGGTAAACGCTCTTGAGAAAGCACGTCAGGAGGCTTTGGAAGCGAATAAAGCCAAAAGTATGTTCCTTTCAAATATGAGCCATGATATCCGCACGCCTATGAATGCAATCGTGGGTATGACGGCAATTGCAACGGCACATATTGACGATAAGGAGCAGGTGCAGAATTGTCTCAGAAAGATTGCTTTGTCGGGCAAGCACCTGTTGGGACTTATCAATGACGTTCTGGATATGTCCAAGATTGAAAGCGGAAAGATGACTCTGACATCGGAACAGATATCCCTGCGCGAAGTGGTGGAGGGGATCGTCAGCATCGTTCAGACCCAAATCAAGGCAAAAAGTCAGAATTTTAATGTGCATATTGACAATATTATAACGGAGGACGTGTTCTGCGACAGCGTGCGTCTTAATCAGGTGCTTATGAATATTCTTTCAAACGCAGTCAAGTATACGCAGGACGGCGGAATGATTCAGCTTTCCATCTATCAAGATGAGACCGCGCCCGAAAAGGGAGAGAATTATGTCAGAACGCACATTATCGTTAAGGATAACGGTATCGGAATGTCGAAAGAATTTCTGGAACATATTTTTGATTCTTATTCAAGAGCGGACAGTAAGCGTGTGCAGAAAACCGAGGGTGCTGGTCTTGGAATGGCGATAACAAAATATATTGTGGACGCCATGGACGGTATGATCACCGTAAAGAGCGAGCCTAACCATGGTACCGAAATGCACTTGATCCTCGATTTTGAAAAGGCGGATATTCAGGATATCAACATGATTCTTCCGGCTTGGAAGATGCTGGTGGTGGACGATGACGAGACGCTTTGCCGCACTGCCGCGGAGGCGTTAAAATCTATCGGTGTACAGTCCGACTGGACGCTCAGCGGTGAAAAAGCGATAGAGATGGTGACAAAGCATCATCAGGCAAGAGACGACTATCAGATCATTCTTATAGACTGGAAGCTTCCCGGTATGGACGGGCTTGCGGTCGCAAAGCAGATACGAAAGATCGTTCAAACGGATATGCCGATAATCCTGATCTCTGCGTATGACTGGAGCGAATTTGAGACGGAAGCAAAGGAAGCCGGTATAGACGGGTTTATTTCAAAGCCGCTGTTTAAATCCACACTGTTCTACGGACTGAAAAAATACATGGGCGTTGAGGAAACTCAGGATAATTCCAATATAAAAGATGATCTTAAGGGTCGCCGTTTACTTGTTGCCGAGGATAACGAGCTGAACTGGGAAATAATAGACGAGCTTCTGACGGACGTGGGCATTGAACTGGAGTGGGCGGAAAACGGAAAGCTGTGCGCGGAAAAATTTGAAAATTCGGAACCGGGTTATTACAATGCTATACTGATGGACGTTCGTATGCCAATTATGGACGGCTATGAAGCTACACGGGCGATACGCGCCTTAGAACGTCCGGACGCGAAGAATATACCCATAATTGCCATGACGGCTGACGCTTTTTCCGAGGACATCAAGCGTTGTCTCGATAGCGGCATGAACGCGCATACTGCAAAGCCCGTCAATCTTGACGAAGTGCTTTCGCTGCTTAGGAAGCATATTGCAAAAAAATAATTTTATATTAAAACCGCTCGGAACTTATAAAAATTCCGAGCGGTTTTTTACGTTTTTTACTTTTTACTCTTTTTTGCGGGAGCGGGTTTTTCTGAATTTTTTTCTTTTACTGCGTTGAAAATTTCCGATATTTTAAGAGCCTTGTCAATATCGCCCTCAATCTTCAAGCTGCCGTTTGTAAATGCCTTTACCGCGTCGAGAGAACCGTCGCATATTTTTATGAAATCCTCGCCCGATACGATAAGCTTGCAGTCACGGTCGTAATATTCGTAGGGCTCAACAAAAAGCTTTCCGTCTTTAAGCTCAATGTAGAACGCTCCCGCGCCCTCGCCGGTAATATCGACCTCCACCGCAAGATGTTCGCCGATACCGCTTGCGTCGTTGGCAAGGATAAGCTCCTTTGATCTTGAAAAAATTTCTTCGTAAGTCATATAGTTTACTCCTTTTTTAGTTTTCAGCGTATGCGTCTGCCCTGTTCGGACTGACTGCGCTTTATTTTTTTTGATGTGGTTTTCTCGAATTCGGACGTTCTCAGACGAACGCGTCTTATTGTTTTTGCGGAAGCAACGGTTTTGTTCACGCTGTCCACAACTTCAAGAATCGTTTTTTCGATATCGTTTTCGGAAAGACCTTTTACAGCTTCGGCAGCGGGGAAGATCTCCGCCGTGATAACGCTGTCCTCGCTGTAAACAAGAACGTCTCCAATAATGTCGTGACCCGAAAATTTATTCTCCAGTTCTTCGGGAGATACGTTCTCGCCGTTTGAAAGGATAATGAGGTTCTTCTTTCTGCCTGTGATGAAAATGCGGTTTTTATCGTCCACATAGCCAAGATCGCCCGTTCTGAGCCAGCCGTCGGAGGTAAGCGTTTCCGCCGTTTCGGCTTCGTCCTTGTAGTACCCCGCCATTACCGAAGGACTTTTTACGAGTATCTCGCCGTCCACGGTTTTGACGGTGCATCCGTTTACTATGATACCAACGTCTCCCGCGCATTCCTTGTCGCAAGGATCGGCGGTGGAAATTCTGGGGGAACACTCGGTCATGCCGTAGCCCTGTGCCATGTTGAAGCCCATATCGATGTACGCTTTTTGAAGCTCGGGACGAAGATACGCTCCGCCGCTGTAGATGGTTTTAAGACGTCCTCCGAAAACGTTTTGAGCGATCATTGCAATTGGAATTTCGGGTTTTGCAGCGGCAGCCGCTTTTATCTGCTTGTACATGGTCTCCGCGATCATGGGGACTATCAGCATGATAGTAGGCGCAAATCTTTTGAGGTTCTGCGGAATATGCATCATGGAGTCGTTGAAGCATAGTGTTGAACCGTACCTGAGCGACAGCATAATGTCGCAGGTAAAACAATAAATATGGTGTATTGGCAGTACGGAAAGAACTGTGTCGTCTGGAGACGCTTCGTTTTCCTGACACATTGCATTGTCAATGTAGTTGCTGTTCAGCAGCATAACGCCCTTGCTTTTTCCTGTTGTGCCCGATGTGTAGACTATCGCCGCAAGATTGTCCGCAGGAACGTCGGGGAATTCTGCTGGCGCGGTATTTTCAAGAAGTTCGGTCAGTTCGGCAAAGGAAATGCACTCTTTGACGTTGGGACAGTTAGCCTTTACCGCAGGTATCATTTTCTCATACCGCGGATCGTAGCAGAAAATATCTGTGTCCGACCTTACAAGCAGCTCGCAAATGTCTTCGCAGGAAAGCTGGGCGTCGAGAGGTACCGCCGTGTTCCCGCCGCATACCGTACCGAACCAGCTTACCAGCCAGCCGTAGCTTGACGGACCTATAACAGCGGTGTGGGTCTGCTTTGCGTCGCTGTATTTGGTGTTGATGTAACCCGAAAGTTTTTTAACGTCGGTGTAAAATTCTTCAAAGGTTTTTTCGGAAACCTCTCCCTTAACGACCTCTTTGAGAAAAGTTTTTCCGCCGAATTCCTCCGCGGATTTTTTTACAAGGTCTGCGACAGTTTTTATCTCATTTTTATTCATATTACTGCTCCTTTAAATCTGTAAGGTACTTTACTGCTTCGCCAACGGTGTGTACGTCTATGATTTCAGTTTCGTCGATAGTAACGCCGAACTCCTCTTCAAGGTCGCCCAGCATACTTATAAAGTCGTAGGAGTTGAACCCCAAGTCCTCAATGAAGCGGGAATCCTCGGTAATGTCGTTCTCGTTTACCTCAACGTAATTGCAGATAAGCTCTTTGATTTTTTCAAGCATTTGTAACTCCTCCTGTAATGTTAAATCATATCAAGAATTTCGCCGATGGTGCGGGTCTCGTCCTCTATTCCCCTGAAAAGAACGCGGCAGAGGTAATAGTAGAAATACTGCATTTCATATTCCGAAACAGCGTCGACTCTGTACTCGAAATTAAAGTTCAGACCGTTGTCCTCGGGACGGTGCATTACTGTAAGATACAGCGGCTGTCCCGCAACGCCGTTCGTGTACCAGAAGCTTTTGTAGGGAATGTCGGGCATTTCCTTGGTGTTCTTCTTCAAGGAAAGCGGCTGATATGTCAGGGCAATGCTTTCATAGCTTGTGCCGGGAGTGTTTTTCCAGTGTTCGGCTCTTTTTCTGTTGACTTCGATCGGGTCGAAGTTTGCATGACGGAAAATCTTATTCTGCTCCGCCTGTATCATTTTTACGCCGTCAAGGAAGGTCATTTCCGGTTCCATAACCGTCCTCATCGGGAAAAAGTGGATACGGGTTCCGCCCGAGTATTTTTCCGAAAGCGTACCGCGGCGGGCTATACAGGTCTTGACGGAAACGTCCTTTTCATTGTCGTTGAATTTGGACAGAACGGTACGCAGTCCCATAAGGAGCAGACTTGCCATGGGGACGTTGTAAAGCTCGCAGAACTTCATAAGACGCATTGACGAATCTTTTTCAAGAGGATACACCGAAATGGAAGCCACGGGACTTTTTGAGATGATCATTGCACACCGCTGATCGGGGTTGTTGTTTTCTCTCCGCTGAGTGAGAAGTCTGCCCTGTCCCGCAAAATCGGTGTACATAGGTTCGCTTTCGGAAATAACATTTTTCCAGTATTCTTCGTCTTTTTTTCTGGCGGGGGAGCCCGCTTCGTATGCCAGATCCTTTTCAAGCTGTTTGATATATGACTGCATTGGAGTGGGCATTTCCGTTCCGTATTTCAAAGCGCAGTATGTTTCCAGCACAGCCTTGTTGAAACCGATAATGGAGCTTGAATCCATGGTCATGTGATCTACCTTCAAATAAAGTCCGCTGTAGCCGCCGGGGAGCTTTATCATAACCACTTTGTTCATGGGGGAATTGTACCGCTCAAAGGGAATCGCAGTCCATTTCCGCATTTCGTTGTGGGCGTCTTCTTCTTTCCAATTGGAGAAATCCCTGAAAGGCACGTCCCGCTCCTCAAACGGGGAAATATACTGGTAGACGGTTCCGTCCTCGTCGGGGACAAAACGCAGACGCATTGTCTCAAACATTTCGTATCCTTTGTAGACAGCTTTTTTCAGAAGTTCAAAGTCAACGTCCTGCTTTACATACAGACCTGTTCCTATGCACAGCACCTGTGTCGGACAAAACTTAATGGTGTAATAGTGGAGCCGCTGGGCGGCACAGAGGGGGTAGCATTTCATTATCGCGCCGTTAATGTTGATTTCTTTCATAGTAGACCTCCGTTATCCGTTTATAGATTTATTTATCCCACATATTTTTCAAGAAAGCTTTTGACCTTTGCTTCGTACGTTTCTTTGCTTTCGTAGTATGAAGCTGCGTGAGCGGCGTTGTCCACAATAAGGATATCCTTTGATGAACGGCACGCTTTATAATTTTTCTCGGTCATCCACAGCGGAACGAAATCATCATCTCTGCCGTGTATGAACAGTATCGGGATACCTGTAGCCTGAACCGCCTCCAGGGTTGAATAATCCCTGAAGCCGTAACCAGCTTTTGTTCTGCACATCGTATCGTTTATATTCATGATCGGAAACGGCGGGAGGTGATAATCCCTTTTGAGAATATGTGCGAAAACGTCATAGGGGGACGTGAATGCGCAGTCTGCAATGACCGCCTTTACCGAGGAGGAAAGACCGGAAAGTCCCGCAGTCATAAGGGCGATTGTCGCGCCCATAGATACGCCGTAGAGTACGATCTCGGCGCCGCCCGCAAAGCGGCGGTCCATGCAGTCCACCCATGCTTTCATGTCAAATCGGTCAAGAATTCCGAAGCCTACGTAATCTCCCTCGCTTTTGCCGTGAGCGCGGTGGTCTACGATAAGACAATTGTAACCCATTTTGTGGAAAAATACTGATATCGCCGCGCAGTCAGCGAGTCCTCGGCCCGTGTAGCCGTGACCGCATATCGCAAGCTTGTTGCTTTGATATTCCGAGGGTAGAAAATCCGCGTGAAGTGTAAGTCCGTCGCGGGACTTGATCGTAAGATGTTCAAGGGGCTGAGCTAAAAGCCATTCCTTGTTGGGAGTAATAATTTTTTTGTATTCCTCCCATTTTTCCATGTCAGCCATTTCGTTAAGGTCTACTCTCAGCACGTCCTGACGCGGAATGACTCTGTTGAACAGCGTAACGGCTCCCGCAGCGCAGGCTGTTCCGAGAACTGCCGTTCCCAGTGCAGCTGCTCCTATGATTGCATTTTTCATATTTTCGACTCCCTTTGCTGATTTTCGACTGTCAGTCGAATTTCTTTTATACAGTATAGCATTTTTTCGACCGGCGGTCAACTTGCTTTTTGACTAAATTTTCTATTGAAATCAACATTATTTTGTGCTATAATGATGTAAAAAATCACACCTGCGGCTAAAAAGTCAGGTTCATTGTTGAATCGGAGGTCAGAAATGAAAAACAAGATGGATATAATTCTCAATTCCGCCGAGGAGCTTATGTGCGGAATGACAAATCCGGTGCAGGATATTACCGTGGATATGATCGCAAAAAACGCGGGAATAGGCAAGGGGAGCATATATTATTACTTCAAAAGCAAGGAAGAGATAATCGACGCCGTTATCGAAAGAAGCTATTCGCTGGCGATACGGGAATATTTTGAAAATGTGAACAGACAAAGCTCTGCTACCGAAAAGCTGAAAACACTGTTCTGTTCAATGCTTACAAAGGAGTTCAGGGACAGCAGCCGGAATGTCATACTGCCGCTCCATGTTCAGGACGACCTGCTGCTGCACCATAAAATGATGATGAACGCTATAAGAACCGTATCTCCCATACTTACCGAGATACTTGCAGAGGGTCAGGCTGACGGTTCGATACACACCGAATCCCCCAAGGAAAGCGCGGAGATGATTGTGGCAATGCTTACATTTTTGCTGGACAAGTCGTTTTTCCCCGCCGATAAAGAGAGTATATTCCGCAAGCTGAAGCTGTACGCCAATGTGCTCGAGACATGCTTAAAACCCGAAAAGGGCAGTTTTGATTTTCTATTTATGCCTCTGGAAGATCAAAAATAAACCGAGCCGTACACAAGCGGAATAAATTCTTAAAATACGGTTGAAATCTGAGGGAAAATAGTGTATAATAAAGAGGATATATTTTGGTAAAGGAGCAAACGATATGTATAACGATATTATGGACACCATCGGATTTGTGGCTGCTGCCGACCCCGAAGTGGGCGAGGGCATGAAAAAGGAGCTTGCAAGACAGCGCAGAAATCTTGAGCTTATTGCAAGCGAGAACCTTGTTTCCCCTGCGGTAATGGCGGCTATGGGGTCTGTTCTTACAAATAAATACGCCGAGGGTTATCCCTCAAAGCGTTACTACGGCGGCTGCGAGTGCGTAGACATTGTGGAGAACATCGCTATCGAACGTGCCAAAAAGCTGTTCGGAGCAGGTTTTGCAAATGTTCAGGCACATTCGGGCGCACAGGCTAATACGGCTGTATACTTTGCTCTCCTCGAACCGGGTGACACAGTTCTCGGCATGAGCCTTGCTCACGGCGGACATCTTACCCACGGCTCTCCGGTAAACCTTTCCGGTAAGTATTTCAACTTTGTTTCCTACGGTTTGGGTGACGATGAGACTATCGACTATGACAAGGTAGAGGCTCTTGCTAAAGAAAATAAACCTAAGCTTATTGTTGCGGGCGCTTCCGCATATCCAAGGATGATTGACTTCCCCAGACTTCGTGAGATCGCGGACTCGGTAGGCGCATATTTTATGGTCGATATGGCTCATATCGCGGGACTCGTTGCTGCGGGAGTTCACCCAACGCCTGTACCTTACGCTCATATCACAACCACAACTACCCACAAGACTTTGAGAGGTCCCCGCGGAGGACTTATCCTCACTAACGACGAAGAGCTTGCAAAGAAGATCAATAAGGCGGTTTTCCCCGGAATTCAGGGTGGACCTCTTATGCACGTTATTGCTTCCAAGGCAGTATGCTTCGGCGAGGCCCTCAAACCCGAATTTAAGGAGTACGGCAAAAAGGTTGTTGAGAATGCACAGGCTCTTGCAAAGGGTCTGACAGACCGCGGGTTTAATCTTGTTTCTGGCGGTACCGACAATCACCTTATGCTGGTTGACCTCCGACCTTTCGACATTACGGGTAAGGAGCTTGAACGCAGACTTGACGAGGTTTATATCACAGTTAACAAAAACGCTATTCCTAACGACCCTCAAAGTCCGTTCATCACAAGCGGCGTGAGAATAGGAACTCCTGCGGTAACGAGCCGCGGTCTTGGTGTGGACGATATGGAAAAGATCGCAGAGTTTATCTATCTGACTGCAAAGGATTTTGAAAACAAGGCTGATGAGATCAGGGCGGGCGTTAATGACATATGCGCTAGGTACCCACTTTACGAGTAACTGAAAGTGAAATAGATAGTCGGCTTTTATGTGCCGGCTATCTCATTTCTGACGAAATGATGACAGGGGAGTTTATGGTGGGGAATGGTTTTAAGCAGTATCCGAAGGATAAGATCAAGAACGAGATATCGTTTGGGGACGAAAAGGATATGTACGGCGATATGATGATGTACATAGGAAAGGGTCCGTCAGGTCTGTATGAAACTTCCGGACGCTTTTTGAGGAAAATTTTATTGCGGAAAGGTTCGGGAAAAATATTCCCGTAATATTCGACGATCTTGAAACCACGCGGTACTGCGTTGAAGCAACAGAAAATGCAAATTCGCAGGGACTTGCCGATGATGTTCACGCAAATAACAGCAATGACATGGAAAGCGGCAATGTACAGTAACCCCCAAAACATACTTTCCGGGGCAGGAGGCAGTATGCTTCTTGCCCCTTTGAAAAAACAGATCTTTAGGGAGTGTTGATATGAACTCACCTCTTGCGGACAGGATACGTCCGAAATCCCTTGACGATGTTGTGGGACAGTCCCATATTCTCGGTGAGGGGAAGCCTTTGCGGAGAATTATCGAAAACGGTCAGATACCGAACATGATTTTCTACGGCAGTTCAGGTGTGGGGAAAACCACAGTCGCCCGTATCATTGCCGAAAATACCCATATGAAGCTGCACAAGCTCAACGGAACGTCCGCATCCATTTCCGATATCAAGGACGTTATCGCCGATACCAATACGCTTGACGGTGTGAACGGAGTGCTGCTCTATCTGGACGAGATACAGTACCTTAACAAAAAGCAGCAGCAGTCCCTGCTGGAATACATCGAAAACGGGCAGATCACCCTTATTGCATCCACGACCGAGAATCCTTATTTTTATGTCTACAATGCTATAATCAGCCGCTCCACGGTGTTCGAGTTCAAGCCTATAACCGCCGAGGAGCTTATGCCTGCGGTGAGCAGAGCGTTCCGAATTGCAGCTGACGAGCTTGGCGTAAAGATCAAGGTGGAAAAGGGCGCGGTGGAGCACATTGCCCGCGGCTGCGGCGGGGACGTGCGGAAATCAATAAATACCGCGGAGCTGTGCGTTTTGTCGGCTGCAAGCGGCGCGGAGGAGATAGTCATAAAAACAGAGACCGCCGAAGCGCTTACACAGCGCAGCAATATGCGCTATGACCGCGACGGCGATTCTCATTACGATATTTTGTCCGCGCTTCAGAAGTCTATACGCGGTTCTGACGAAAATGCCGCGCTTCACTATGCGGCGCGGCTTATCGAGGCGGGAGATATTATTTCTCTATCGAGGCGGCTGCTGGTCATTGCAGCGGAGGATATCGGTCTTGCCTATCCGCAGGCGATACCTATTGTTAAAGCCTGTGTTGACAGTGCAATGCAGCTTGGGTTGCCTGAAGCGCGGCTGCCACTGGGAGACGCGGTAATACTGCTTGCGACCGCTCCCAAATCAAATTCCGGAATAAACGCGATAGATGCGGCTTTGGAAGATGTCCGTACACGGGAGTGCGGAGATTTTCCCCGTCACCTTCAAAACAAACATTTCGACGGCGAGGGCGCAGCGGTCAAGGGTCAGCATTACCTGTACCCCCATAATTTTCCGAATCACTATGTTGAACAGCAATATCTTCCCGATCCTATCAAGGACAGGGTATACTATGAGTATGGCGACAACAAGACCGAGCAGACGGCAAAGCTGTACTGGCAGAAGATAAAAAACGGCGGCACATCGTAAAAATATCGCAGAGCGGGGTTTTTCCCGCCCGTTTATTCCTAAAGGTTTTGCGGGACGGGAAACTCGTTCCATATGGCTAAAAACGGCTCTCGATAATTTTTGAAGAGGATTCGGGAGAATATTTCCAGTATGACAACCGTCCTCCGGTGATAAAATATTCGGGAGGACGGTGAATGTTTGCTCCGTTGAAAACGTCAACTATAATAAGCTTGACTTTCATTTTTTCCGGAATGAGAGCCTTTATGTAAACGCTTGCGTTCTGTCCCACGGAAACACCTTCTTTGGGTTCGGCAAGTCCTGCCAGATTAGGCGAAAGCTCAACGAAGATGCCGTAATCCTCAACGCTTCGGATAATGCCCGAAACCGTTTCGCCGTAGTTGAAGCGAGAGGCGTTTTCCTCCCATGTGCCGAGAAGCTCTTTATGGGAGAGCCATACTCTGCCGCCGCTTATGTCCTTGATGACCACATGGATATCCTGTCCCGCCTGAAAACGATCCGACGGGTGGGATATCCTTGATATTGAGATAGCGTCTATGGGTATCAGAGACGGTATACCGCAGCCTATATCTACAAACGCCCCGAACTGTTCCAGATGCGTTACCTTGGCTGGGATTATATCTCCCGGAGAAAGGAGGGAGATAAAGCTTTCCATGCATTCCTCCTGTACCTCGCGGCGGGAAAGTACAGCGGTATAGCTTCCGGAATCATTTTTAACGATCTGTTTTACTTTGAAGCAAACGGGTTTGTTCACTCTTGTAATAAGCGCGATATCCTTAGTTGTGCCGTCGGAAATGCCTATCGCTCCCTCCTCATGTGGAATGATAGCCGAACAGTCACGGCAGGGGAGCTCCACATGGAGATTATGCCCGCTGTCGCACATTGTAACCCTTGCCTCAAGTATCTTCCCCTGAGCTGCTGCTTCCTGCAAAGCAAAGATGGATTTTATGCTGTTCTGGTTGTCGGGCGTCATAAAAAGCGCGCCCTCCGGATAATAATTGTTCATTTTGTACCTCCCGAGTTTTGATTAAAATTTATCAGCTTTTCAATTTTATGCGGAGGTCAAAAGGGATATTCTTTAATTCTATAATTTGGAAATGTTTCTGCCGCCATGGGCAGTAATGATCTTTGACACTACAGGGTAGTCCTCTTTGCGGCAGACCACCTCGACTATGTGGTCGTTGTGCAGGTAGTCAGACCTATGGTCGTCAAGTTCGCTTGGCGAAAACGCTATAGGCGTGTAGACAGGCATGGAATAGGTTGGCGTTGAGGAAATGACATTAAATGACGAAAAAACGTTCAGCCCTAAGTTTCCGCTGTTTTTGAAAAGGTCTTTTGTAACAACGGTTGAAAGCGGCGATATGGCTCTTTTAACGGCTCCCGCGGCAAAATCCGCGCTGTCGGGAGAGTCGAAGCTTGCAATTATTTTCATGGATACATTCCCTTTCATTTTTGATAATTTGTGCAGATTGTTTATTTTTCGGCGTATTTTTCACGTCTTTATATAGTTTGTTTAAAATTTCTGAAAATATTGCTGAAAATAATTGCCTTTACACAGTATAATGTGGTATAATATTTATAATTGCTTAACAATGTGAAAGGACTTATTTATGGACATTCGCCCCGAAGATATACTTGTACTGAAAAAAAAACACCCCTGCGGAAGCTCCCGTATGCTTGTGCTCAGATCGGGCATGGATTTCAAGCTTCGGTGCGAGGGGTGCGGACATGAATTTATGACTCCCAGAAGCAAGATAGAGAAAAATATTAAATCCGTTGAACGGACAGGAGATGGGGAATCGTAGCGGTTCTGTACGCTTTAATGGAATTTTAGTACAGGAGGAGTTACCCCAATGTTTGAAAAATTAAAGCTCACGGAGCAAAAATACGAAGAGATCAGCAATAAGCTCACAGACCCTGAGGTAATCGGCGATAACAAGCTTTACGCGTCTTTGATGAAAGAATATAAGAACCTTACGCCTGTTGTGGAGAAGTACCGCGAGTATGTCAGGTGCAAAAAGACAATGGAAGACGCGCGGGAGCTTCTTGACGAAGCGGGCGGTGACAAGGAAATGAAGGAGCTTGCCCAGCTTGAATTTGACGAGAGCAGGGAAGCCTTGGAAACTCTCGGCGAGGAGCTGAAGATACTGCTGCTTCCGAAGGACCCAAATGATGAAAAGAATGTTATCATCGAGATACGCGGCGGCGCAGGCGGAGAGGAAGCATCGCTTTTTGCAGGCTCGCTTTACCGTATGTACACTATGTACGCTGAGGCCCGCCGCTGGAAAACCGAGATACTGAACGCCAACGAGACCGAACTTGGCGGCTTCAAGGAGGTAAGCTTCTCGGTGGAGGGTGATGGCGCATATTCACGCTTTAAGTACGAAAGCGGTGTACACCGTGTTCAGAGAGTGCCCGAGACAGAGTCCCAAGGACGTATACACACGTCTACGGTAACGGTTGCAGTGCTTGCAGAAGCAGACGAGGTGGAGCTTGAAATTGCTCCCACTGATCTGAAAATAGACGTGTTCCGCGCTTCGGGCGCGGGCGGTCAGCACATCAACAAGACCGAATCGGCTGTCCGTATAACTCATCTTCCCACGGGCGTTGTGGTGGAGTGTCAGGACGAACGCAGCCAGCACAAAAACAAGGACAAGGCGATGAAAATTCTGCGGTCAAGGCTGTACGAGGCTTTGCTTGAGGAGCAGAACGATAAGATCGCTTCGGAAAGAAAATCTCAGGTCGGAACTGGAAACCGCTCCGAGCGTATCAGGACTTACAATTTCCCCGAAAGCCGCGTTACCGACCACAGGATCGGTCTTACGCTGTATCGGCTGGAAAGCATTTTAAACGGAAGTCTGGACGAGGTCATCGACGCTCTCGCCACTGCTGATCAGGCGGCGAAGCTTTCGGCGCAGTTTACTCAGGAGGAAGCTTGAAAAATCAAAGATTTTTCAAGCTGCGAGTTTTGTTTTCCTCACTCGGTTCGGAATTTTGCTAACGAAAAACCGCAAGTGACATTTATGTCATTTTAAACGTACGTTAAAAAGGAGGGACGCATTTTCTCTAAAGGGAAAATGGTCATAAACATAAAAGGTGTATAATACAAAACTTTTGGGAATCTCCGAGGAGGAGCTTCGGTATGCGGCGGGACTTCTTGCCCGTGGTGAGATAGTTGGTATGCCTACCGAAACGGTGTACGGACTGGCAGCCGACGCGGAAAATCCGCGGGCGGTGGAGAGAATTTTTGCTGCTAAGGGCAGACCTCAGGACAATCCGCTTATTGTTCATATTGCAGAAATAGCGCAGCTTGAGGAATACGCGCACAGTATTCCCGGCATTGCTTACAAGCTCGCAGAGAAGTTCTGGCCCGGACCGCTCACTATGGTCCTGCCGAAAAAGTCAATTATTCCTGATATTACAAGCGCGGGACTGAATACAGTGGGTATCCGTATGCCCTGCCATGAAGCGGCGAGAAGTCTTATCCGATACAGCGGAAAGGCGTTGGCTGCTCCGTCGGCAAATCTTTCGGGAAGTCCAAGTCCCACCGAAGCCGCTCACGTTATGGCGGACATGATGGGACGTATCCCTGCGGTTGTGGACGGAGGAAGCTGTCCGGTGGGAGTGGAAAGCACAGTCATTTCCTTTGAGAGAAATGCGGTCAGACTTCTGAGACCCGGATTCGTTTCGGCGGAAGAACTGTCCGAGTGGGCGGAGGTCATACAGGACAAACACATCACCGAAGCCGCCGCAGAGGGGGAGAAGGTGCTTTCTCCCGGAATGAAGTATAAGCATTATTCGCCGAAAGCAAATATTACGATAGTTGACGGTAGCGAGGAACAGTATCTTGATTATGTAAATCATCACAGCGGAGACGGAGTCTGCGCGATGATTTTCGGCAGCGAAGCGGACGGCTGCATGATACCGTACATTGCCTATGGGGATACATCCGAGGAACAGGCGTCGAGACTTTTTGCCGTATTGAGAAAACTGGACGAGATCGGCGCGGAGCAAGTTTACGCGCGTATGCCGTCTGCCGAGAGCGTTGGACTTGCGGTATATAACCGTCTGCTGAGAGCGGCAGGATTTGAGATAATCAAGCTTTAACGGAATTTTTTGACAAAACCGAAACATGAAAGGAATGGGAAAGTATGAGCGAGTCAGCCGGGGCGGCTGTAATTGGTCTGACAGGGCAAAGCGGAGCGGGAAAAACCACAGTGTGTAGGGTGTTCGATAAGAAAGGCTTTGCTGTAATCAATGCGGATAAGATCGCACGCTTTATTATGGAAAAGGGTTCTCCCTGTCTTGCTGAGGTAACCGAGTGCTTCGGGAACGGTATCCTGCATGAGGACGGAAGCCTGAACAGGCAAAAGCTTGCGGATATTGTATTCGGAGATCGGGAAAAGCTTATACAGCTCAATGCGATCAGCTATCCGTACATAACTTCGGAAATACTGAAGATGATAAACAAGTACCGCGATGAAAACAGAAAGTATGTGCTTATCGACGCTCCCACGCTTTTTGAAAGCAGGGCGGACGGTTTCTGCGACCTGATAATAAGCGTTACTGCTTCGGAAAAGCTTCGGACGGAGAGGATAGCAGCGAGAGACGGACTTACCTCCGAGCAGATAAAAGAGAGGTTTTCGTCTCAGCACACCGAGGAATTTTTCATAAACCATTCCGATTTTATAATAAAGAACAACAACTCTGCCAATGAGCTTATCGAAAAGGCGGAGGAGGTTGCCGAGAAGATTAAGGAGTACTATAATGCTTAAAAAGCTTAGCGGCTTTCTTATAATAATTCTGGCGGGACTGCTCATCTGGGCGGTCTGCAATGTGGAAAATCTTAGTAAGAAATACGTTTATCCGATTGAGTACAGCGATTCTGTTGAGACCGCTTCACGAGAGACGGGGATCGACAAGTACCTGATATACGCCGTTATCAAGACCGAGAGCAATTTCAACGCGGATGCTGAATCTAACGTAGGTGCGCGGGGGCTTATGCAGCTTATGGAGGACGCGTTCGACTGGGTAAAGTTCCGCATGGACGACGAGCGGGATGTGTGCTACGACGATATGTACGACCCGCGGCGAAACATAGAGTATGGCAGTTTTTTGCTGAAGCTTCTTTACGAGGAGTACGGTGACGAGAGAACGGCTCTGGCGGCGTACCATTCCGGCAGGGGAAGCGTTAACGGCTGGCTGGAGGATAAAAAGTACAGCTCTGACGGAAAAACTCTTGATAAAATTCCCTCGAATACTACCGAACATTATGTAAATAAGGTTATGACGGCTTACGAGGGGTATACTAATTTATACGACAACTAAATAAGAGAAAGGATTGATAGATATGTCAAAGGAAAAATCAAAGGCGGAGCTTCTCAAGGAGCAGCTTTTCATGGAGAGAAAACATGCGGCTCTCGTTATGTCCGAGTCTGAAATTGCGGAGTGCGATGATTTTTGCGAAAGCTACAAGGATTTTCTGGACAGCTCAAAGACCGAGAGGGAGGCGGCCAAGACCGCTATTGCTCTTGCAAAGGAAGAGGGCTTTAAGGAGTATAAGGCGGGTATGCCGCTTAAAGCCGGGGACAAGATTTATTACTGCAACCGCGGCAAGGCGGTCATTCTTGCTGTGATAGGAAGCGAGTCCGTTGAAAATGGAGTACACCTTGCGGCGGCACATATTGATTCCCCAAGACTCGACCTTAAACAGAATCCTCTTTATGAGGACAACGACATCGCTCTTTTCAAGACACACTACTACGGCGGTATCAAAAAATATCAATGGACCGCTATTCCACTCGCACTTCACGGCGTTGCTGTTAAAAAGGACGGCACAAAGGTTGAGCTTTGCATCGGCGAGGACGAGAACGATCCAGTATTCTTTGTGAGCGATCTGCTCCCTCATCTTGCGCAGGAGCAGGTTAAGCGCACTCTTGCAGAGGGCATCAAGGGCGAGGAGCTTAATGTTATCGTAGGTTCAAGACCTTTCCGCGATGACGATGTGAGCGAAAAGGTAAAGCTGAATATACTTGCTGTGCTGAATGAAAAGTACGGCTTGACCGAATCGGATTTCCTTTCGGCTGAATTTGAAATGGTGCCTGCTTTCAAGGCTAAGGACGTCGGCTTCGACAGAAGCCTCATCGGCTCTTACGGACACGACGACAGGGTTTGCGCCTATACCGCTCTGGAGGCTATCCTCGGCTGCGACAAGGTGAATAAGACCGCTGTGGTTTGCCTTACCGACAAGGAGGAAACCGGCAGCGACGGAAATACGGGACTTTGCTCTGCGTATCTGAAAAATTTCCTGTATGATCTTGCGGACAGCTTCGGCGTAAAGGGCAGGACACTTATCTCCAACACCGAGTGTCTTTCTGCGGACGTTAACGCGGCGTTCGATCCCACTTTCCCCGACGTTGTTGAGAAGCGCAACGCTGCGTTTCTTAACAAGGGCGTGGTTGTGACTAAGTTTACGGGAGCAAGAGGAAAGTCAGGAACTTCAGACGCGTCCGCAGAATTTGTGGGCAGAGTACGTGCTCTTATGGAAAATAATAACATTGTATGGCAGACTGGCGAACTTGGCAAAGTAGACCTTGGCGGCGGCGGAACGGTCGCAGCATATCTTGCAAATCTCGATATGGACGTTATCGACGTGGGTGTGCCTGTTTTGGCAATGCACGCTCCCTACGAGATTGTGGCGAAAACGGACGTTTATATGACCTACAAGGCGTTCTGCGCATTCTTGGGCGAGTAATCGTTTTAGCTTTGAACAGTTTTGTCGGCGGACGGGCGGCTGTCCGCCGATTTATTCTGTAAACTGAATCTGCGAGGAGAAACAAATGAGTATTACTATCAATATTTATTACAGCGGAGAAAACGGAAATGCAAGAAAATTTGCCGAGGAAATGGAAAGCAGCGGTACGGCTGCGCTGATTCGCGGCGAAGACGGAAACGAAGGATACGAGTATTTTCTTCCTCTGGACGGAGGCGAAACGGTACTGCTTATTGACAGCTGGAGGGATCAGCAGTCGATAGACCGTCACCATTCTTCGCCTATGATGGAAACCATAGCCCGATTAAGGGAAAAGTACGACCTGCATATGCGGGTCGAGAGGTTTGTTTCGGACAAAGACGGCGTTCCCGATTCGGACAAAAAATTCATTAAAAGATAATTTGCTTTTGCACAAACGGGGGACTATCAAGCTTGGAAAAAATTACAATAAGAACTGCCGATCTGAACGATGTGGACACCCTCGTCCGTTTCAGATTTCTCTATATGACCGACGTGGAGGGTGAGCTTTCCGAAAGTCAGGCAAATGCGCTGAACGCCAAACTTCCGGAATACTTCAAGTCTCACATAGGAAAGGATTTTACTGCGTACTTTGCCGAGGACAGGGGAGTACCCGTGGCGGTGATATTCATGGTAAGGCTGCAAAAGCCGGCAAGCGTACACTTCTTAAGCGGCAGCACCTGCTACCTTATGAACGTGTACACTTGCGACGGATATCGCCGTATGGGTATAGCTTCCCAAATTCTGGACAGGCTGATTGCGGACGCGAAAAAAGAGGGTATTACCTGCATAGATCTTTCCGCAACGGAAATGGGAAAGTCTGTGTATCTGAAAAAGGGTTTCATTCCGCGTGGAAATACCGAAATGCGTATGGAGCTTTGAGTACATAAAAACAGGACAGAACGTTTAAACGCTTTGTCCTGTTTTTATTTGCCGTTATCCGTTTACATAGCAGTTGATTGTCATGGACTTCATGCTGTATTCGATCTTCGTTAGTGTCTCACTAATAAAACGAATTGGAAAATCATTTTTTTGCACCGTATAAAAAATTTTTAATGGCTGAATGTCAAGCGGACAGTCCGTCCAAAACAAAATCCGCCTGCAAAGTGCAGACGGATCAATGATTATTCTTTAATCTTGCCCTTGCAGAAGCTGTCGATGTAACGGTCTATGCACCGCTCGATTATGTCGGCAGCTTCATCTCTGCCTTTCATTTCGTCGATGACCGTTTCCTTGCCTTCAAGCGATTTGTACACCGTAAAGAAGTGGGACATCTCGTCGAAAACGTGCTTTGGAAGTTCGCTTATGTCCTTGTAGGAATTGTAAGTCGGATCGTTGAACGGTATCGCGATTATCTTATCGTCCCGCGCTCCGTTGTCAAGCATTGAGATAACTCCGATAGGGTAGCACTTCACAAGCGCAAGGGAGCATATGGGTTCGGAGCAAAGCACCAATACGTCCAGCGGATCGCCGTCCTCTGCATAGGTACGAGGGATAAACCCGTAGTTTGCGGGGTAGTGGGTTGATGTGTACAAGACTCTGTCGAGCATGAGGAAACCTGTTTTTTTGTCAAGCTCGTATTTCATTTTGCTGCCCTTTTGGATCTCGATTACCGCAAAGAAATTCTCTTTTGTAATGCGGTTCGGGGAAATATCGTGCCAGATGTTCATAATTATCTATCCTTTCAGAAGCAAGATTTTCAGTGGCAAGAGGCAAGGAGCCATGTCGCTGAGGCTTGTCTTTATTATTTACTTTAAACGTTTTCCGTACGATTCCGATGTCTCGCCGACTATATACTTAGGTCTGCCCTTTACTTCCATGTAGGTTTTTGCAAGGTACTGCCCCATAACGCCCATGCAGAAAAGCTGTACCCCTCCGATAAGGCATATCAAGGTGACGATAAGCGGCGTACCCCACATTTCCTCGCCGCAGATAAGCGTTTTTACCGCCATAGCTATCGCAAGAATCAAAAAGACCAGTCCCATTATCACGGAAAGATACAACGGAGCCGTGGAAAATGCCGTTATTCCCTCAAAGGAATAAAGAAGCAGCTTCCAGAAGCTCCATGTGGTATTGCCCGCAGCACGCTCCACATTTTCGTATTCGATATATTTTGTGCGGAAACCCACCCAACTGAAAATTCCCTTGGAAAAGCGGTTGTACTCCTGCATTGACAGTATTGCGTCAACCATTTGTCGGGTCATGAAGCGGAAGTCTGAGGTGCTTTCCTCAATATGAGTCTGGGAAATTTTGTTTATCACCTTATAGAAGCTTTTCGAGAAAAACGACAGCAGCTTAGGTTCGCCCTTTCGTGAGGTTCTTTTGGTTGAAGCGCAGTCGTATTCGCCGCTCAAAACATACTCGTACATTTGGGGTAAAAATGAGGGAGGGTGCTGTAAATCGGCATCCATTATAACAACATAGTCACCCTTGGAATGTTCCATACCTGCCAGCATACCAGCTTCCTTGCCGAAGTTGCGGCTGAATGAAATATATCGAAACCGTTCGTCCTCCTCGGAATATTTCCGAAGGATACCGAGCGTTCCGTCTTTTGAGCCGTCGTCTATAAACAAGAATTCAAATTCAAGGCAGGGGTGAACCACAGCCATTTCTTCCGTGACCCGAAGTATTTCCTCGCGGAACAGCGGCAGGACTTCCTGTTCGTTATAGCACGGCACTATCACCGTTAGCAGTTTTTTTTCCATTTACAATTTCCTTTGTTTTTGCAAGGCACATTACAACGTGCCGTTTTATTCAACTGTTACGGACTTTGCAAGATTCCTCGGCTTATCCACGTCGCAGCCTCTCTGGACGGCGGTGTAGTAGGCAATAAGCTGCATTGCGACTACCGAAAGCATAGGCAGGAACATATCCTCCGCCTCGGGAAGCTCTACCTTGTAGTCCGCTATCGTCTCGTCAATATCAGCTGTTTTGCAGCATATCACGGCAACCTTAGCCCCGCGGCTCTTTACCTCGCGGACGTTTGAAAGTGTTTTTTCAAAAAGTGCGCTCTGGGTTGCCGCAACGATAACAGGCATTCCGTCATCGATAAGAGAAATTGTACCGTGTTTTAATTCGCCCGCAGCGTATGCTTCGCTGTGAATGTAGGAAATTTCTTTCAGTTTGAGAGAACCTTCCATGCTCAAAGCGTTGTCAAGTCCACGTCCGATGTAGAGCAGGCTGTCTGCGTTGAAAATGTGTGACGCAACATACTGATACTGGGAAACGTCGTTCAGACAAGCTTGTATTTTTTCGGGGACTTCCAGCAGTCCTGCTGTAAGCCGTTTGCATTCGGCTTCGTCTATCTTTCCGTTTGCAAACGCAACAGCGAATGCAAACAGGTACATGAACGCTACCTGAACGGCGTATGCTTTTGTTGAGCACACCGAAATTTCCGGTCCCGCGTTGGTGTATATTACCATATTGGCTTCACGGGCAATCGACGAACCCACCACGTTTACGACAGCCAGTGTGTCTGCGCCTTTTTTTCTGGAAAGCTTCAAGGCTTCGAGAGTATCCGCTGTCTCTCCTGACTGGGAAATAATTACAACCAAGTCGCCCTCGGAAACAAGGGGATCGCGGTAGCGGAACTCGGAAGCGATGTCAACAATAACAGGAGTCCGCGCCAACGCTTCTATTAGGTACTGACCCACCATTCCCGAATGCATTGCAGAGCCGCAGCCAACTATGAAAATATTTTTGTAGCCGCGTATTTTTTCGGGTGTAAGTCCGCATTCGCCAAAGTCTGGCAGACCGGCCTTAACTCTCGGAGAAACGGTATTGCGAACTGCTTCGGGCTGCTCGTGTATCTCTTTCAGCATGAAATGCTCGTAGCCACCCTTTTGCGCCGAGGTTACGTCCCATGTAGCGGTTTGAAGTTCTTTTTCAATTTCCTCGCCGTGAATGTCGGTGAAGCGCACTCCCGATTCGTCCAGAATTGCTATCTCACCGCGCTCCAGCAGGTAGTAATCCTTGGTATGTTCAAGTATAGCGGTAACGTCAGATGCAATGTAGCTTGCCTTTTCTCCTTTTCCAACAATCAGAGGACTGTCCTTGCGCACCGCAAATATCTTGTTTTTGTGTTCTCTGAAAATAATTCCCAGAGCGTATGCACCCTCAATGTCCTCCAGAGCCTTTTCAATGGCTTCGATAGGGTTGCCCTCGTAGTAGTAGTCCAGAAGCTTTGCGACAGTTTCAGTGTCTGTTTCACTCTCAAAGCCGTAGCCTTTGGAGGTCAGGAAAGCTTTCAGCTCACGGTAATTTTCAATAATACCGTTGTGGACGATAGATACGCGACCGTTTCCGATAGGGTGTGAATTAACGTCCGACGGTTCGCCGTGGGTCGCCCATCTTGTATGACCGATACCGCAGGTCGCAGAAAATGTTACTTGCGGAAGCTTTTTAGCCAGTCCCTCGTCAATTTTACCCTTAGCCTTTACTGTTTTTATCCTGTCGCTCTCGAACACGGCTATTCCCGCCGAGTCGTATCCCCTGTACTCAAGCTTGCGCAGAGCGTCCACAAGAATATCCGTACACCGTTCTTTTCCCACATATCCGACAATTCCGCACATAAAACTGCTCCTTATTTCTTAATTCGAGATTTTACAAAAATCAGCGCCGAAACGCGTCCGGCGCTATTACTATATGCTTACTTTGTGCCGAAAATTCTGTCTCCCGCATCGCCCATGCCGGGAACGATATAAAGCTTTTCGTCAAGCTTTTCGTCCACTGCGCCGCAGTATATCTCAACGTCGGGATATGCCTTGTGAACGGCTTCGATTCCCTCGGGACAGGTAATGATGCACATCATTTTGATGTTCTTTGCACCGGCATTTTTTAGTATCTCAATGGTTTTAACGGCAGTACCGCCTGTTGCAAGCATAATATCTGTAATGATAACGTCACGCTCGGCAATGTCGAATGGCAGCTTGCAGTAGTACTGGACAGCATTTTTAGTTTCGGGGTCGCGGAATATTCCCACATGACCGATTTTCGCCGCAGGTACAAGCTGAACAGCACCGTCCACCATGCCGAGACCCGCTCTTAAAATGGGTACAAAAGCAAGCTTTCTGCCAGAAATTACCTTTGTTTTTGCGATGGCAAGAGGAGTCTGAACCTCCACAGTTTTCAAAGGGAGGTCTCTTGTAGCTTCGTAGCACATGAGCATAGCGGTCTCGGAAACCAGCTCCCTGAACTCTTTCGAGCCTGTGTTGATGTCTCTCAGGAGGGATATTTTGTGCTGTACAAGGGGGTGTTCGATGATAGTAACGTTATTCATGATCATGTTCCTTTCAGTTATTTTCAATTGCCGATATCATATCGACCCTGCGCTGATGTCTGCCGCCCTCGAAATCGGTGTGCAGAAATGTGTCCGCAATTTCCTCTGCGACGCCCGCGCCTATGACTCTGCCGCCCATGCACAGAACGTTGGCATCATTATGTAGTCTGGTATATTTTGCCATGTAGCTGTCGGTGCAAAGCGCAGCCCTGATACCCTTTATTTTATTGGCAGCCATGGAAATGCCAATACCCGTACCGCATATAAGTATAGCCTTATCAGCGCCGCCGTTGAGTATTCTTCCGCAGACCTCTTCGGCAACCTGCGGATAATCGCAGCTTTCGCCATCCATGCAGCCGAATTCCATATAGGGGATCTTATTGTCTTTAAGCCATGAAACAACGGCTTTTTTCAATTCGTAACCTGCGTGGTCGCTTCCTATAGCAATCATAGATTTCCTCCCGAATAAATTCATACAAACATTATACCATAAAAATGCTTTAAAATCAAGTTTTTTTACTTTTTTATCTGTCGCTGTAAGAAAATGACGTGCCGTCAGTCAAATATCTCAATATTCCGCCCACAGTGTCGGCAGGGTCGCCATTCTTTGCGGTATCAGAATAAATGCATTTAACTGTCATGATAGGTCCCCATGGAATTCCCCACCAACCAACCGTCAGCGTTATAAGTATGCTTATGATACGACCTGTCAAAGCCGCCCTGCTGCGGACAATATAAAGCCCTGAGCTACGTGTTGACGTCGCTATAAAGTAGGAAAAGCAATAGCGGTAACGCACCAGCTGAGTCTCCGTATTTATCGGTGAACCGAGATAGGTGAGAGTTTCTCCGTTTTGGAGACGTTCACTGTTCATTAAAATAAATTCATACAGACCTTTGCTTACAGCATCGCTTCTGCTGCAAAATATTGCCGTCAGTATATACCCCGCTATCAAAAGCACAAATAACCCCTCCTTGTATTTTACAGCTCCTTTTCCGCCTTGGTTATCTCCATGTATGCCGCTTCCAGCTTGTCGGGAGAATACAGCTCCTTTGTAAAGCCTGCCGCGCAAAGGCTTGAAGCAAGCTGAAGCTTCAGGTGCGGCGGAGCTGTCATAAACCTTTCGCCCGTAAGCTTTTCAGCAGCGTCGCCGACCGTTACAACGTCCCCGTCCATAGCTTCAAGTCGGCTTTTTAACTCGCTTATGGGCAGTATCTCGTCCGCGGAAAGCCTAGTAATATTTCTTCCGTCGGAGCGGAAAACCGCGCAGTACACCAAGTCGAGCCGCGCCGCCATTATCGCGCAGATCAGACCCTTGTGCAGTGAAACGTTATAGGCAAGGGATTCCAATGTGGAGACGCCTATGCAAGGCTTGTCAAGAGCAAAGCACATGGCTTTCACCGCCGCAATGCCTATCCGAAGACCTGTGTATGAGCCGGGACCCGCAGCAACGGAGATACCGTCAATTTCCGACAGTTCTACTTCCGCGCTTTTCAGCACGTCCTTGCATATAGGAAGTATTACCTGCGAGTGAGTAAGCTTTGTGTAGACAGTGGTCTGGGCAAGTACTGCATTTTCGGTGCAAACCGCGACCGAAGCTGTCTTTCCCGATGTGTCAATTCCAAGCATCATCAAAGCGTTCATCTCCCTCAACAGTAATTTTCCGGACATCCTCACTCACGGTATCAAGCGTTATTGTTATAACGTTTCCGGGAAGACAGTCCGCAATATTTTCTGACCATTCGCAGGCGATGACCGCGTCCTCGGAAATATAATCGTAGAACCCCGTGGTTTCAAGAGCCTCGGCGTTCATTATCCTGTACATATCAAAATGGTAAAGCGTCAGACCTTTACCGCGGTATTCGTTCACCAGTGCAAAGGTAGGGGAGGACACCTCGTCGGGCAGACCCATTCCCAAGGCGATACCGCGGGTAAATGTAGTTTTTCCAGCGCCCAAGCCTCCTCTGTAGGCGATAATATCCCCTCCGCGAAGCAGTCTGCCTACCTGTTCCGCAAAAGAGATAGTTTCCTCGGGGGAAGCTGCGGTATAGCTTATCATTGCGTATCCCCCTCATACATTTCTACAGTTATAATATGGAAGCTTTCGCAGAAAAAGTTGATATCATCGTCCTCAAGGGAGCAAATGCGGTAGTTCATTCCCTCAAGTCCGTTTGAATTGCTTTTTACTTTCATTATATCGAATCCCGTCAGCGGAGTTTTAACATCTTTGCAGCCAATTTCAAACCGTCTTACATTTTCAAAGATAATGTCCGCAGAAAACGCCTCAGGCTCTTCGCAGTAAAAGGTCATAAATAGACTGGGAACCATTTCGTGGCGGCTGTTCATAGTACTGTAATATTTGAAATCCCCGAACGCATCAAAGTTGTACCAGTAAAAATCCGGAGAAATGTCGGTGATCTGTTCGATACCGTACACATCGCGGAAATTTCTCCGCAGACGGCAGTTGTCCTCAGGCAGGATCATTTTTTTCCACATACCGCGGTTATGAGGCTCGAAGCCCTGCTTTGCGTACCACCCGATGAGGCTGTCCTCACAGAAGAGCTGAACGTCAAGCTTGTTGTTTCCTGACTGACAGTAGTAGACAAGTCTTGTGACTATCTGCTCGCCTATGCCACGCCTGCGGTAATCGGGGCGCACGCATATGCCGCTCATGACCGCTGCCGTAAAGCCATCGGAGGCGACTCTGCCCAGACCCACCATTTTGTAGCCGTCATACGCGTACACCGAATAGAAGCTGTTGCGGTTGGCTTTTTCGATGTCCTCGTCGGTGTAGCCGGTAAGTCCGTACCAGTTCAGCGCCTTGTAGAGGTCGATAATATCGCTGTCGTAGCGCGTCTCGGAAAAATATTCAATTTCGTCCATCTGTATCACTCCCTGCCGTGCGGCGGCAGCTTTCCTTTCATAAATTTTACAGCAATATAAAAAACGTACAGCTATTCATTCATTATTCTTGTTCCCATATTGTCGATGTGAAGCTCGTGAACTTCCCATTTTTCCAGCCCCATTCTGTCAAGGGCAAACCTCAGTTTTCCCACAAAAAACTCGTTGTCCGCGTCCACTATCGACATCAGCGCAGGACCCGAACCGCTCAGGTAAGACGCGTACGCGCCCAGACTGTAGGCAATGTCGAAAACCTCTTTGCCGTGGGGAATAAGCTCCATTCGGTAGGGCTGGTGAAGTCTGTCGTCAACGGCGGTGCGCAGGTTCTCGTATTTTCCCGTAAGAAGCGAAGCCGAAAAAAGTGCGGCTCTGGAAAGATTGAAAACCGCGTCCCTGTGAGAAATTTCCTTTGGCAGGCATTGTCTTGCTTTTTCGGTTTTCAGCTCAAAATCGGGGATAGTCACTACAAATTTACGGGGGGTGTAGACCTCCTGCTTGACCCACTGAACGCGTTTTCCGTCAAATACAGCGGTAACAATTCCTCCCAAAAGTGCTGGAGCGGTGTTGTCAGGGTGTCCCTCAATTTGAGCGGAAAGATTTACCAGGTCGTCAGCGCCCATAGGTTCGCCCATAAGCTTGTTTGCGCCCATAAGTCCCGCGATAATGCACGCAGAGGAGCTTCCCAAACCGCGTGCCATGGGGATATTGTTGGTCTGACAGATATTAAGCCCAGAAAGCTTTCGTCCGCATATATCGTAAAGAATGTGTGCCGCGTCGTAGACAAGGTTTGAAGCGTCCGTTGGAATTTCTGTTCCGTCCAGACTTTCAATGTGTATCCCGTCGGCTTCCTCCATGTCAACGTAATTGTAGTAGTTCAAAGCAAGTCCCAGCGCGTCAAAGCCTGCGCCCAGATTTGCGCTTGTTGCGGGGATTTGAATTTTTATCATTTTATCGGTTTTCCTTTCGGCTCAGATCGGGTCATTCCAGTTCGAGAACGCGGATTCTTCCAAGTACCTCGCCGTCTATGGCTTCAAGCTTAGCGTCGAAGTCGCGCTCTTTCATAGCAGGGGAGATGAATGCAAGTTCGTCTGCGGGCTGACCTTCTCTTGAAAGGTACTCAACCGTACCGAATGCTGCGGAAATTTTTTCCGCAGGAACGCCCTTTACTCTCACATAAACAGAGACAACATCATCTCTGTAGTCGGCGATAAAGCTGTCGTCAGAACTATCCTCCCATGTCTGGGAGATAGAAGTTACTGTCATTTTTGCAGCGTCCGCAATGTCAGCAACGATTGCGCTTGCGGTGGGAAGCTTGCCCGCGCCCCTGCCGTAAAACATTACCTCGTCAACCGCGTCGCCGTAAACCATGATGCCGTTGAAAACGTCGGAAATATGGGAAAGCTGATTATTATCGCAAACAAAAGCGGGGCGAACCATAGGAAGTATTTTTCCGTCGTCGGTGCGTTTTACCGAGCCGATAAGCTTAACCGCTCCGCCCCAGCTTTCGGCGTACATAACGTCTTCAAGCGTAACAGCGGAAATACCCTCGCAGTGTACCCATTTGGGGTATACGTGCTTTCCGAAAGCAAGTGAAGCAAGTATGCATATCTTTCTGCACGCGTCATGACCCTCTATGTCGGCGGTGGGGTCCTGCTCTGCGTAGCCAAGCTTCTGTGCAAGGGCGAGAGCGTCCCCGAATGCCATATTTTCGTTTATCATTTTGGTTATGATAAAGTTTGTGGTACCGTTTAAAATTCCTGCGATTGCAGTGATATCGTTAGCCGCAAGGCACTGGTGCAGAGGTCTTATAATGGGTATAGCTCCGCCCGTTGAGGCCTCAAACAGGAAGTTGCAGCCGTGTTCAGAAGCAAGCTTCAGCAGCTCCGCGCCTTTTTCCGCAACAAGCTCCTTGTTGGACGTCACCACGCTCTTGCCTTTTTCCAGACAGGCTTTTACGTAACCGTAGGAAAATTTCAGTCCTCCGATGACCTCAGCAACGATAGTTACCTCGGGGTCGTTTACAATTTGGTCAAAATCCTTTGTAAATTTATTCGCATAGGGACTGTCCGGAAAATCCCTGATATCCAAGATATATTTGATATCAAGGTCGGTTCCCGCGCTTCTGATTATCTTATCCTTGTTTTTATAGAACAGCTCAACAGTACCTGAACCTACTACACCGTATCCCAAAACAGCAATTTTTGACATTTCAATAACTCCTTTATATTCGGAATTCCACCTGTCAGTGAGTTTACATTGTACACTAGTTAATTCTCACGCAATAAATTTCACATCGATAACGCCGTTTACCGCCGCAAGCGCGTTTTTCAGGCT